>DVNP01000311.1 GCA_018714285.1 Candidatus Caccomorpha excrementavium
GAATCACTCCAAGCTGTCTGGGCGAATTAATATTGAATTCCTCGCCCACATTCTCATATATTTCTTTTTCAAGCTTCTCAATCCCTGTCGCCAGCTCGCTTCCGTACTCGGCCAGCGCCTCTGAATTCGCCCGGATTCCACTGCGCTCCATCTCATATAACGTAAATACAAGCGGCATTTCAATCTCAAGGAAGAGCCGGTCCATTCCCTCCTCCTTAAGCTTCTTCATAAGAACCGGATAAGCCAGCCACGGAACGTAGCTCTGATAACAGCTCCAGATAAGGAATTCCTTTTCCTTCTCCTGCATGGCCGTCCCGCAGGACAGTTTCCCGAACAGATCCGTCCGCGAAGGGACTGTCATATTCAGATAATCTCTTGCGATATCCTCCGCCAGATAGGAATCCTTCAGCGGATTCAGCAGATACGCCGCAACCGACGCGTCAAAGAATGATGCATAGATTCCCGTATTCTCCCGTGACCACCCGGTCTCCTGATCCACCTCATACAGGTCAAAAAGCTGCTCCTTAAGACCGGCCGCTGCAATCAGCCCGCCCCTCTTTCTGAATTCCGCAGCCTGATCCATCAGATAGCCCTCTGTGATCAGATTCCTGCAGCATATCAGGTAAATATCCCGTTCCCCAAATGTCAGAGACACTCCAAGACATTTCCCGTTCTCTCTGATAAAGCAGAAGCCCGCGCGGCACTGCTCCTGTCCGTTTCCTGCGGCTTCCGTCAGCTTCCCGAATATCCGATCCGCCTCGGAAAGCTCCTCCACACAATGAAAGGTCTCTTCAATCGCCTCGCTGTGCGTTTCCATACTCTCACTGAACCTGGATAAGAGCGATTTGAACTCAAGCTTTTTAAACCACAGATACGCTTCCTTTGTGAACAGATTCTCAAGCTTCACATCTCCGAACTGGAAGTCCAGCTCACAGTCCGTCTTAATGGTTGCCAGCTCCTTGCTTAAAAGCGCCAGATCGTAGTGCTCCTTCAGATTCTCCCTCGCTCTGGCCGGCGTAATTTCATCAATATGCCGGTACGCGTTCTCCACGCTCCCGAACGTACTCAATATCTTAACGGCAGTCTTCTCGCCGATTCCCGGAACGCCGGGAATGTTGTCGGAGGAATCTCCCATCAGTCCCTTCAGATCAATAATCTGCTTAGGGGTCACTCCGTACTTCTCCTCAACCTCCTTCGCATGGTAATCGTCGATCTGGGTTCCGCCTCTTTTGGTGCTCGGAATCCGCACCTTAATCCGATCATCCGCCATCTGCAGCAGATCCCTGTCGCCGGATACCAGGGATACTTCGTATCCCTCCTGCTCCGCCCGCTTCGCGATCGTGCCGAGAATATCATCCGCCTCATACCCCGGGCGCTCAAAGAACTTCACTCCCATTGCCTCAAGAACCTGTTTAAGCAGCGGGACCTGCTCTCTAAGCTCCTCCGGCATCGGCTTTCTGGTTCCTTTATACTCCGGATACCTTTCATGCCGGAAGGTCGGATGCTTCACATCGAACGCGACCGCAAGATACCCCGGCTTCTCCTCATCCAGAATCCGCAGCATAATATTCAGGAATCCAAGTATTCCATTGGTATGTGTGCCGTCAGAAGCCGTCAAATCCGGCAATCCGTAGAACGCCCGGTTCACAATGCTGTTGCCGTCAATCAATACAATCTTTTCTGCCATAAGCTGCCCTCATTTCCACAATTTTCCTCACTGTTCCACATCCCACATGGAATGATCCCGTATCATGCTGTCCGTCAACACCGCCGCCGGATGTCTTACGCTGTCCGTATATAATATGAGCTCCAGATGCCTTTCCCTGAACAGATCTGCAATCACATCCTCCCCGCCGGTAAAAAGCCCCTCTCCAAGACGAAAGGAACAATTTCCTGTCAGCTCCGGCTCTCTCGGATTCTCTGTCACGATTTCCCCTAGCTGAATACTGGAAAATACGGCAAAACACAAGATTGTTGCCAGCAGCATAAAACGCCGCCTTACCTTCATCCGCTTCGCGTGCCGTATCTGCTCCGCGCTCTTTACAAGCTTTTTCTTCAGATCCTCCAGATAATTATCCGGCAGATCCTTATCCGCATCCAGCTGCCGAACCGCCGTCAGAACCGCATAGTAGATCTCCAGCTCTTCCATACAAGCAGAGCAGTGATTCACATGCTGCAGGAATTCTTCCATCTGCTCCATATTCAGATTATCCTGTATAAACGGCGTTATCATCGCCTGTGCCTCAATACAGGTCATGCACAGGTCCCTCCTTTCCGATCGGCTCGCGCTGAATAATTCCAATCTATTGTACCGCGAATTAACCGGAAGCGCAAGCCTGGAATTATCGGTACCCATTCAAAAATCCATTCAAAAATTAATTGCATTTTTTTCTTGCATTTTCCCGTCGTTTGTGGTAGGATAGAAAAGGTTTCATTACTGGAATCTGTAAGCCGGTGTGTCGGAATTGGCAGACGAGACAGACTCAAAATCTGTTATCCGCAAGGGTGTGTGGGTTCGAGTCCCACCACCGGCACCAGATAATGATAATCCGAACCTGGTTCCAATCGGGGACGGCTTCGGATTTTTAGTATATCTTGAGTGCTAAAGCAAAAGCGGCGGTATCGTGAGTGATACCGCCGCTTTTGTCACTTAAAAATAGAGTGGCATACAAATAGTATATTTATCATGTTCTTTAATGCTGTAGTTAATTCTATTTTTAACATCCAGACACGCCTGTTTAGCATCCGACAATCCTTTTTAAGGATAAAAATAATGCCCAGGCTAATCCTGCGCGTTTGGTTCTGATTCATAGAATCCAATTACACTGCCTTTTCGTATCATCCCGCGGGATCCGTCGTCAAACTCCAGCT
>DVNP01000312.1 GCA_018714285.1 Candidatus Caccomorpha excrementavium
CCCATTCTCTGCCGCAGGTAAAGTCGCTGTGCAACCGCGCAATCATTCTGGAAAAGGGCAGGCTGGTCGCGGACGGAGGCATCGCTGAGGTGGCGGAGCTGTATGAGAAGAAGATAGAGGGCTGACAGGATGAATGGAGAGAGCGCGCATAAGAAAGGAGAGACATCCGGATGGAAGAAGGCGGCAAAGCAGCTGCTGAAGTCTGTCGTACTGGCAGGATACCGTATGATGGCTGCCGTTCTTCCGGTTCGTTCGAATGTGATTGTGATAGAAAGCAATCTGGGAAGGAATGCCGTAGGGAATCCCCGGTATATCTATGAAGAGATGGTCAGGCGGGGACTGGATAAGAAGTACCGGATCTATTATATTCTGAATCGGCCGGAGAGCGTCAGGCTTCCCGGTCAGGCAGTCAGGGTGAAGAACTTCCGGCTGCGTTTTTATTATGTGATGGCTGTTGCGGGTATCTGGATTTCTGATACCCGTTTTCCGAATTATATCAGAAAAAGAAAAAAGATGGTATATATTCAGACATGGCACGGTACGCCGCTGAAGAAGCTGGCTCTTGATATGGAGGAGATCCATATGGAGAATGAAGACAGCCTGGAGGCTTATAAGGAGAGCTTCCGAAGGAATGCGGCGACCTGGGATTATCTGATTGCGCAGAGCGAGTTCGCGGCGAAGATCTTCCGCCAGGCGTTCGCGTTTAAGGGAACTATGCTGCTGTGCGGCTATCCGCGCAATGACAGGCTGTTTGCCTGGAATCATCCGGCTGATATCGCGCGCCTTAAGGAAAAATATGGAATCCCCGGGAATAAGAGGGTGATGCTGTACGCGCCGACCTGGAGAGATGATGATTTCTATGGGAACGGCCGCTACCGGTTTGCTACGGATATGGATTTTGGGGCTATGAAGGAAGCGTTTGAAAAGGAGTGGGTGCTGCTTGTCAAGTATCATTATCTGGTGGAGGGTCCCGGGGATTTCGGGCAGTGGGAGGGGTTTGTGCGCCGGTTTGAAGGAGACTGCGACATTACGGAGCTGTATCTGACGGCGGATATTCTGATTACGGATTATTCCTCGGTGATGTTCGATTACAGTCTGCTCAAGCGCCCCATGTTTTTCTACGCTTATGATCTGGAATATTACCGGGACACCTTAAGAGGCTTTTATTTTAATTTTGAGAAGGAAGCGCCGGGGCCGATTTCGCAGAGTACGCCGGAGCTGATCCGGCAGATTCGCGAATACCGGCCGGAGGAATACAGGGAACGGGCCGAGGCGTTCGGAAAGCGGTATCACTCCGCGGAGAACGGGACGGCATCGGAGAAGCTGGTCGATCTGATTGAACGGTGCTGCGAAGGAAGAGGACCGGACGGCCGCGCATATGACGGCCGCCGCGGCGGGCAAGGAGGGCCGAAGTGATTGAGGCGGTGATACGAGAGGGAAAGCGGATGCTTTTGAGCGGGATTCACGCGGTGCAGGCGCAGGTTGAGAGAAAGCGGGTCAATGCGGTTCTGGATTTCTATGATCCGGAGCCGGTTGTCAATAAAAAGCCGCGCAAGGCAGAGACGGTGCTGTTCTTAGTGACAAGAATGGTACGGTTCCACGGGGGACAGACCTCGGTTCTGAGGCTTGGCACTCAGCTTGCAAAACAGGGCTTTCAGGTTGGCTACGCGGTGTATAAGGCGCAGAGCAGAGAAGAGATGGCGTACTGCGCCGGAAGCAATCTGAAGGAGTATCAGGGAAGGCTGTACACCAGAGACGAGCTGAACGGCCTGGATCCGGATATTGTGATTGCAACCTCCTGGGATACGGTATCCTTTGTGAAGAAGCTTCCGGGGTATAAGATGTACTTTGTCCAGGATTATGAGCCCTACTTCTATGCGTTCGGAGAGCTTTTCCTGCTGGCGAAAAAGACCTATGAACAGGGACTTCATATGGTCAGTCTCGGCGGCTGGAATAAGGAGATGATTGAACGGGAGTGCAGGATATGCTCGCCGGTGGATGTGGTGGACTTTCCGTGCGAGAAGAAGGAATATCCGGCAGGAAAGCGGGATTATGCGGCATATGCAGGGAAGAAGAAGCTGATTTTCGCGGTATATTTAAAGTATTACGGAAAGCGCCTGCCCTGCGTGATTCCTTATCTGCTGACCGGACTGAGGAGAGAACTCGAACAGGACGGCATTGAACTGGACGTACGTTATTTTGGCGAGGCGAAGAATTTTAAGGGAAGAGGGGGGCAGAACCTTGGAATGCTGAACCGGCAGCAGCTGTATGCGCTGTACCGGGAGGCGGATTTCGGGATGGTGGCTTCCATGAGTAATATTTCACTGGTTCCGTATGAGATGCTTGCGTCCGGGCTGCCTCTGATAGAATTCGAGGACGGAACCTTCTCCTATTTCTTTCCGGAGCATTGCGCAATTTTAACATCACTTTCCAGCAGGGATCTTTACCGGAAGATCAAAGAGGCGCTTGCCAATCCGGATATTCTGAAGGAACAGTGCGAACGGGCCGCGCGGCATCTGGAGACGGTGAGCTGGGAGAAAACGGGAGCGCAGTTCGCAGATGTGATCAGGGGGTGCGTACCATGAGAGAACGGATCAAGGAGATTATGCCCGGACCGCTGATTCGTATGTATCAGAGACTGCGGGAGATATGGATAAAGCTCCTGTTCGTGGTATTTTGGATCTGTCCGGTTAACCGGAGGCGCATTGTGCTGTGCAATGTCTGGGGATACGGGGATAACGCGAGATATGTGACGGACGAGCTGGTCAGAGAGGGCCTGTCTTATGATATTGTATTCGTTACGAATCATCCGGAACAAAGCGCGGCGCCTCTCGGAGTGCGGGTGCTCAAGACCAATTCCCCGGCCGC
>DVNP01000313.1 GCA_018714285.1 Candidatus Caccomorpha excrementavium
CAGATTGGAAGATTTATTGCTTGAGATCTGCCAGGCTACGCGCTGCTTCCTCTTAATGATGAACACAAGGGTTCCGAGGATAGGAAGACCGCACAGACAGGCAAGCGTTAATCTGACATTGAGCGCCAGCATGAAGCCGATAATGAAGAACAGACTGCACAGATCCGTGAAGGTATTGACGATACCGTTCGAGAGCAGATCAGAGAGGCTGTTCACATAGTTGACGACACGAACCTGAATCTTGCCGTGGGGACGGTCGTCATAGTAGGAGAACGGGAGCTCCTGCAGATGGACAAAGATATCCTTGCGGATTTCGTGAATAATGCTTTGCCCGAGCCGCGTTGTAATCGTAATCTTCATCCGGAGTATGGATACGCAGATAATATTAATCAGCAGAAGTCCCAGACTGATTAATACAATTCCTCTGATATTGCCGGCAGGAATGAAGTCGTCCATGATGACCTTCAATATTATAGGTGTCAGCATGCTGAGCGCGCTTGAGATCAGCATCAGGGCGATTGTGACCGCAAGATCCCTTGTATGCGGCCGGATATAGGTCTTATACAGACGCGCAACCTGCCTGATATTAAATTCAGACTGCAGCGTTTCATCGATATCGATTTTATTTCGTGCCATGGCCGGATTCCACCTTTCCTGTCTGTTCTGCCTTGAGCTTCTGTGCCTGAAGCTTCTGTGCTCTGATCTTATCGAATTCCCCGTACTGATGACTGAATACGGTGTAATAATACCCCTTCTTCTCAAGGAGCTGTTCATGAGTGCCGGACTCTAAGATTCTGCCGTTGTCCATAACCAGAATCAGATCCGCGTCACGGATAGAGGAGATCCGGTGCGCGATGATGAATACGGTCCGCTCGCCGATGGAATGAAGGGAATCCTGAATATGGGATTCCGTCTCCATATCGACGGCAGAGGTCGTATCGTCAAGAATTACGATGGACGGATCCTTTAAAAGAGCCCTGGCCAGAGAGATACGCTGTTTCTGGCCGCCGGAGAGACCCACGCCGCGTTCTCCGACCACCGTATCATACTGATCGGGCATTTTCATAATGAAGCCGTCTGCGTCCGCAATGACGGCGGCCTGCTTGACCTCCTCGAAGGTAGCGTCCGGCTTGCCGTAGGCAATATTGCCTTCAATGGTATCGGAGAACAGAAATACATCCTGCATCGCCATGCCGATATTGTCGCGGAGAGAATACAGGTCATATTTCTTCACATTCGTACTGTCGATCAGCACCTCGCCGTCCGTTACATCATAGAAGCGGCAAAGCAGACTGACCAGAGTGGACTTGCCGGAGCCTGTCGCGCCGATAATGCCGACGGTCTGACCGGGATTTACCTTGAAATTAATATCGTGCAGAATCATGTCTCCGTCCGCCATATAATTGACATTGCGGAATTCCACGCGTCCGCGCAGCTTTTTCTTGACATAAGGACGCTTCGGCTCCTTGATTTCCGGTTCTGCCTTAATGGTGTTGTAGATCTTTTCACAGGAAGTGACGAATCTCTGGTAGTCGTTGCCAAGCCAGCCGGCCATACGCAGCGGATTGTTCAGCATCCACAGGTATCCGCTGACGGTAACGAGCTTACCGAGACTGATATAGCCCTTCACAACCATAATACCGCCTACCAGATACAGGATAAAGGTCAGCATGCTGGAAAGAAATTCGAATACGGGAACATATTTGCGCCACATGGCGGTGGAAGTCAGCTCCGCCTCCATATACCCGTCATTCTCCTTATTGAACTTCTCAATCTCATAGTCCTCCTTGGCAAATGCCTTTACAACCCGGTTGCCGCTGATATTCTCCTGGACGAAGGTGTTCAGGCTGGAGAAATGCTGGCGGACGTTATGGAAGGCAGGTTTAATGGCCTTAAGCTGTTTTTTGGTTGTGAGGGCCGTCAGCGGAAGCACGCAGATCATGCACAGGGCGAGGCGCCAGTCAACCGTAAAAATCATGAAGAGCGCAAAGCAGAACAGCAGTACGTTCTCATAAATCTGATAAATGACGGCAGCCACAAAATGCCGAATCGCGTCCATATCGCCGGTTTGACGGGACATCAGATCGCCGGTGCGGTTCCTGTTATAGAAGCTGAAGTCCTCTCCGAGCAGCCGTCTGTATACGTTGTCGCGCATGTCAAACAGCAGCTTCTGGGAAGTGGACTCAAAAATATACAGATACAGATACCGCAGGACGGAACGGAACAGCGTGGTCAGAATCAGCAGAATAACAAGCCGGTAGACCAGATGATAGGCTCCGCCTTCAATGACATCATCCACAATAATACCGGAGATGTACGGATTCACGATAGCGAGCAGGGAACAGCAGGTTACCAGGAGCAGTCCGAGCGCCATTCGTTTTTGGTACTTTTTCAAAAATGAAAAAAACCATTTCAGTGCAGTCATTACATAATCCTCCCTTAGCTGGGTTTTCTAGATGATCCCAATTATATCCGGACGGGGATAAATTGGAATGTACTTTTTTGTTGTATCCATGTATTATCTGATTCAAAAAAAGATCTCGAAAAAACTTTGCATCTTTTTCGAAAAATGCTATAATCAAGGCAGCGATAAATCGCATAATAGAAAGAGGTGTATAGTTTGTGTCAGTGCCATTATGATATCACCTATCACGATTTTAATCCTACCATCCTGTTTGTCAGCAAGCTTAAGATGGAGAAAGATGGGACGTATCATTCACATAATGACTTTACAGAAATTACGTACATTTTATCGGGCAGGGGGAGATATCATGTTGAGGGGGAATTCTATGATGTTGAGGCCGGGGATGTGATTATCTGCAATCCCGGAGAGAGGCATCAGCATATTGTGACGAATTCCAAGGAGCCGACCGTACAGTTCTTTGCCGGGTTCTCGGGATATCAGTTCCGGGGAATGGCGCCCGACACAATACGGCTTAAGGATGGCGGACACCTGCTTCGTCTTGGCTTCGAGGCCAGACAGGAGGTCTCGAAGCACTGTTATGAGATGATAGCGGAGAATGAAGCGGGAAAGCTTGGGAAATACTTTATGCTGAAGGCCCATTTAATGCAGATTGTACTGCTGATGATGCGCGAGGTGTTAGAGCAGAAGGAGAAGCAGCAGAAGGGAATGAGCTTCGAGACCTATAATAAAAGCTATGCGGTTAAGAAGATTATTACCTATCTGAATGAGAATTATGCCCAGAAGATATCTCTGGATCAGATCGCGCATAATATGTACCTCAGTCCGGTCTATATCTCCAAGATATTCAAGGATGAGACCGGAGAGACGCCGATTAATTACCTGATTAAGATCCGGCTTGAGAAGGCAAGACAGACCTTAGAGGAGGAGAGTGATTCGAGCATTAAGAGCATCGCAAATCAGGTCGGCTATGAAGATGTGTACCATTTCAGCAAGCTGTTTAAAAAGTATTATGGGGTGTCCCCGCTGTTTTATAAGAAGACACAGGGAGGTTCCTGACGGAACCGGTGTACCGATACATCGGAATTAGAATTCAGAAAGGTAATGTGCCATATGAACATGTATGAGGCGATATTTGTAAGAAAATCGACAAGGGCATTTACGGATGAGCTGCTGGAAGAGAGAACGCTCGCGCAATTCCGGCATTTTCTGGGACAGCTGGAGCCTTATAAGAATATAAAGACGGAGTTCAAGATTATCTCCTGTCTGGAGGGAGAGGGACAGGGAAAGAAGCTGAGACCGCGCGGCGGCGTGAAGGCGCCGTATTATCTGCTTCTGTCTTCGGAGCTGAAGGCGGATTATCTGCTGAATGCCGGATTTTTACTGGAACAGGCTGTATTGTATCTGACGGCAAGGGAGATCGGAACTTGTTATCAGGGAAGCGCCGTGTTCCCGAAGGAGCTGCTGGGAGAGCTTGCTTACGAGTATGTCATGGCAGTGGCGTTCGGAAGGGCGAAGAATGAGGTATACAGAGATCCGGACAGCCGCAGAAGGCTTCCCGAGAAGGAGCTGATTGTATGGAAGGAGGAGCCGGACGAGAATCTGCGCCGGGTCATGGAGGCTGCCATTGCGGCTCCGTCCGCATATAATGCGCAGCCGTGGCGCTTTGTGGCCTACGAGAACCGGGTGCATCTGTTCTGCAGGAAGGGGCCGGTGTTCCGAAACGTACTTAGTGATACCAGACTGCTTGATATGGGAGTCGTAATGGCGAATATATCAACGGCAGCGGAGGAAAAATGGATGGATATTACCTATACCAGGTCAGATACCGTGTCCGGGATGCCGTTTAAGAAGAACGAGTATATTACTACGGCAGTATTCCGGGATAAGGTATTTTAGAAAATACCTCTTTTCAACCGGAAGGATGTATGCTATAACCTGACTTTTACACTTTCATGGGAAAAATCCCCCCGGACATCCCATAATAAAAGGGTTGACGGGGGCTTTCCATTGTTATGCTCTTCTTAGATCCATCTCAGAGAAGAAACGTTTA
>DVNP01000314.1 GCA_018714285.1 Candidatus Caccomorpha excrementavium
AGTATAACAGCTCAAGCCGCGGCGTATTCTTGACAATATCCTTCTCAAGTATTTGTATCGCGGCAGGAAGCTCAAGAAGAGACAGCGCCGGACAATTTGCAAACGCATTTTCCCCGACAACCCCCTGCATCCCGGAACCTTCCCCTGAAACGCTCCGGCAGACAACATGGCTTAAGGTGTCACAGCTGCCAAACGCATATCGGTCAATTCGCGACAAAGTATCCGGAAGCTCTGCCCGCCTCAGGCGATCACAATCACTGAAGGCATATTCCCCAATCTGCATCAGGCTATCCGGCAGAATGAGCTCCTGAATCCCGTCACATCCAAAAAATCCCCGATTCCCAATCCGTTCAAGTGACAAATCCTGTGTCAAATCATAGATCACCAGAGAAGAACATCCTTCAAAAGCGGAAGTACCGATTTCAGTCAGGGAATCCGGGAAACAGATAGTTCTCAGCTGTTCACAATCCCGAAACGCGCCGTCTCCAAGCTTCTCCAGACCGTCTGACAGCACAGCGGCGTTCAGCTGATAACACATCCGGAATACATCTTCTCCCATTTCCTGCAGTCCGGCAGGTAAAGTAACCTCACGCAGCGAAGTATTTTCAAAGGCATGCGCTCCGATTTTCATTAACGTGGCCGGAAATTCAATCTGTTTTAGATTCCAGCAATGATAAAACGCCTTTTCTCCAATAGAAACAACTCCTTCATTCAGCCGAATCTCAGAAAGCTTGCTGTACTGAAAGCATTGATCATCAATTCTGAGCAGCGTCTTTGGACAGATCACGGTCATTCCATCCAGATTAAGTGGCTGCTGACTCAGCGACAGCTCTGTCACCGGCCTGCCGTTGATCATTTCAGGAACATGCCATGTCTTATCCCCTGGGATGCCGTCCTTTTTATACTCAAAATATTGAACCAGGGTAATGCCGTCCTCGTTTTCTGTATAACATGACTCCGGAACAACCTCCTCCTCCGGCAGCTCGGTTTGAGAATCCTCTCCGTTCGTTTCTGAAGGCGTTGCCTCCTCCGGCGCAATAATATGTGCTGTTTGTGAAGCGCGGTAGCCTCCCTCATCCGTCTCCGCATAGATTGTCGCCATACCCGGACCTACAATGGTAAGCAATCCGGTTGACAAATCAACCTTCACTACATTCTCATTCATTGAATGATAAGTGACTTTCCTGTTTTCTGCATTGGAAGGGCTCACCACGGCGCGTACAAAATGCGGACTGTTGTCCGAAAGCTCAATTACCGGCTCCTCGGAAGTAAATCGTACTCCGTCAACCAGGACAGGGGCTTCCTCCCAAAAATCAGTATAAATGCTGGTATCTTCCTCCAGATAAAGCTCCCACGCCGTATCAAAGACAGTTCGTCCGGTGTCAATGACTCCCTGCCAGGTTCTAACATAACCCTCAAACGCTTCGCTGGCCTGATTCCCTCCTCGAATCAGATTCATCAGCTTGTTCCACAGCCCGTCATCCAGCACTGCTTTCGCATATGCGCCGGCCAGATCATTTCCATATTCGTAAGTATCATACATCAGCTTCAGTCCCGCATTCAGCGTGACAGCCTGATCATAAAGTCCGCTGTATTGATTCCAATGATAACGAACCGCCTGCAGCAGCGCGTCCTCTACTCCCGACTGAGCAAGCAGCATCAGGTACAGGCTGCCGATTTCCTGATTATTGAGAGTAAGATTCGTAAGCGAAGAGACTGTCTGAGCAATCAGCCCCGCCTCACCCATGCAGGCCAGAAAAATAGTATCCAACGCAAGAGACGCGATTCCCTGAGTGAATTCTTCCTTTTCCTTTTCAACAATCCTCAGCATATCCTGATCCGTTATCAGCTCAAGTGAGTTAATTACGGATTTCAGCGCACGCATCAGCTCAACATCCTGCGTCTGCCGGTACATAGTTCTCAACAGCTCAAGGTTTCCCCTGTTATAGTCAAACAAGGTATAATAAAGCGCAAGACTGTCTACAAAATCCAGCACATTATCCGCAACGGCCAGCAGGCTGCTTACTACCGACAGAGACATCGATTCGCCTGCCGACATACGCAGCTTCTCCTTCAGCGCATCACTGATTTGCGGAAGCGCTGACTGCAGCAACGCCCGGCTCATACTATCATTACCGACAAAATCCTCTCCCCAGTCAAGCGCCTGTCCAATGATCTCCAGCAGCTCGCTTCGGCGTTTTATCGCCTCTTTGCGCTGCTGCTCCATCTGATGATTATCTGTAACCTGCTTATAGAGAATTTCAAGGATAACCTCCTGATACAGGCTCTCCAGCACGATGGTTTTCTTCGGCCATTCCAGCAGAAGATTATCCCAGCCGTCCATCCGATACTTCCGATCGGTTAAGAACTGCTGAAGATATACCAGCTCCTGAAAATCAATCAAATCACCGGTTCTGTCATTTTCAATTGCCTGGAGAAGCAGATGATGCAGCATCTGACAGCTGAGATCACTGCGGATTCTGGGGTCATTCATTAAAAAATTCGCCAGATAAATCTGGAATCCCCGGCTCTCCGGAGTGACGGCAGCCTGCGCCGGCACGGTCCGCAGCGGTCCGAATAAGGCTCCTGTCAAAGCAAAGATCATGATTAACGCGATGCACCGGGATAAACAACGCCGGAAGTTTCTCTGATTTCGCTTCATAATTTCCCTCTCCTTAATATTCAAATTTCAGGCTGATATCCAGAGCTTTCACGCTGTGAGTTAACGCGCCGATGCTGATAAGGTCAACGCCGGTTTCAGCAACGGCGCGCAGCTCCTTATCCGTTTTATCTCCCATGTTTCCGGACGCTTCTGTCATCGCTCTTCCTTTGATTCGTTCCACCGCCTTCCTCATATCCTCTACTGTCATATTATCAAGCATAATAATGTCGGCTCCGGCAGCCAGCGCTTCGTCAATCTGCTCAAAATTCTCCGTTTCGACTTCAATTTTCAGCGAGTGCGGCGCGTTAAGCCTTGCGGCTGCCACCGCGTTTGCAATCCCGCCCGCCGCCGCGATATGATTATCCTTTATCAGAATCCCGTCCGCCAGGTTGAACCTGTGATTACTGCCGCCTCCGGCCCTGACGGCATATTTTTCCAGAACCCGCAGGCCGGGCGTCGTCTTTCGCGTATCCACGATCCTTGCCCGGGTTCCTCTGACCGCGTCTACAGCCCTCGCCGTCTGCGTCGCGATTCCCGACATATGCTGCAGCAGATTCAGCCCCACTCTTTCCCCTGTCAGTACATTTCCCGCATTACCGGATACAGAGGCAATGATATCGCCTTTTCGAATCCGGCTTCCCTCCCTCACCAGCGCCTGAAAGATAATCGACGGATCCAGCAGTTCAAATACACGCCTGACAATATCAAGTCCGCACATGATTCCGTCTTCCTTCGCAAGATACCTTCCCTTCACCGTCCGATCCGCTCCGACTGTCGAGAGCGTGGTAATATCACCGGTACCGATGTCCTCTTTTAATGCATTCCTGATAATATCATCAATTTCAAAGCCTGCAATTCTGTTATTCATTGAAATACCTCCTGGTCTTCTAAGAGATTCCAAGTTCCTTATATAAGGGCTCTAATTCAGTATGGATATTCTGTACGATTTTGTCAATATCAAAGCATTCAACCATTCCGTTGCTTTTCAACACAGCAGCCTTTTCCGCCTTATCAGATAATACCCAATCCCCAGCGCATCCGCCAGAAACCATCCGAACGGCACAGACCACCAGATTCCCGTGACGCCGAAGGCAGGCACCGCGGACAGAAGATAGGCAAGCGCCACTCGGGTTCCCAAGGACACAATCGTAAGAACAACCGACATTCCGGGCTTCCCGATCGCGCGGTACAGACCGTAGAGCAGGAACAGACCCCCGATCAGCAGGTAAAAGGAACCCTCAATTCGCAGATACCGGACCCCTTCCGCAATGACGGCGGCAGATGCCTCCTCATCAATGAACAGCGCCATCAGGAGCCTTGCGAATACGAAGACTGCTGCGGATATCACCAGGCTAAAGCTCACAGAGGTCAGAACTGCCGTACGAATCCCCTTTTTGATTCGATCGGTCCTCCCTGCGCCATAATTCTGCGCAACAAAAATAGAGAACGCATTTCCGAAGTCCTGAACCGGAAGATAGGCAAACGCGTCAATCTTCACAGCGGCGGCAAACGCGGCCATGATTGTGGTTCCAAAGCTGTTGACCAGCCCCTGAACAGCGAGAATTCCGAGATTCATAATGGACTGCTGCAGGCAGGTCAGCGCGGAAAAGCCCGTAATCTCCCGAATCCGACTTATACGGAGCCGGACGCCTTCCTCTCTGCGTATCAGTTCCGGAAATTTTACCCATGTAAAGACGGCAATTCCGATTCCGGAAACATACTGTGAGATTACGGTCGCCTCCGCCGCTCCCGCCACTCCCCGGTTCAGCCCCGCTACGAACCACAGATCCAGAAAGATATTCAGTCCTGCGGAAACGGCCAGAAAAAACAGCGGAATTACGGAATTGCCGAGGGACCTCAGCAGGGAGGCAAAAAAGTTATAGAGAAAGATTCCTGACATTCCGGCAAAGATCACGATCAGATATTCCTTCATCATACCCGTAAGCTCTGCCGGCGTCCGCAGGAAGAGAATAATCCAGTCAATTCCCGCGAAGATCAGAACATTCAAGATAACGGTAACCACCCCAAGAAGCACGAAGGATGCAAGAATCCCTTCCTTTAATCCGCGCATATCTTTCTGTCCGTAGTGAATCGAAAAGACCGTACCGCTTCCCATGGCAAGCCCCAGGATAATTGACGTCAGAAAAGTCATCAGCGTAAAGGCCGATCCTACGGCAGCCAGCGCATTCTCCCCAAGAAACTTTCCCACAATCAACGTATCGGCAATATTATAGCACTGCTGCAGAAGATTTCCCAGAATCATCGGAACCGCAAATCGCAGCATGGTTTTCATTACCGGTCCGTGTGTCAGCTCATGATCCATATGTTATCCTCCTGATTTCGTTTCGTAAGTAATAACTTAACATTTGAAATTTATTATAGGGATGCATTGCCGGAATGTCAATATTATATGGCCGGTTTTCTTGACTTTCTGATACAAAACCGCTATAATGACCGCATACATATAAGGAACGGAGATGGAATCCCATGTTTTTGGACGGACTTGATGAGCTGGATCAGAAGATTGTCCGGCTCCTGATACAGAACGCCAGAATGTCCTATTCTGAAATCGGACAGCAGATCGGCATTTCGCGCGTTGCCGTAAAGATGCGCGTGCAGGCTCTGGAACAAAAAGGCATTATCGAAGAGTATACAACCATTATTAATCCGCAGAAGATCAGCGGAGCGATCTCCTGTTATTTTGAAATTGAAACAAAACCGGAGAACCTGGCGGAGACGGCAGAGCTGCTCCGGAAGAATGATATCATAACACAGATTTACCGGGTTACAGGAAAAAGCAGACTCCATGTCCATGCGGTCGCCTCCTCCGGCGAGGAGATGGAAAACCTGCTTTATCATACCATTGATAAGCTTCCCGGTGTCCTGGAATGTACCAGCCATATCATTCTGTCCAGAATAAAGGACATTAAAGGCCTAAGACTGTAAGACGCAAAGCGCTGTCCAAAGTATAAAAAAAGGATGCCCCTCAAAACCCTGCGTGTCCCGAGGAGACATCCTTTCGTATCTTCCTGTTCATTTTCTCCCGGCAGCTGCCGATTCCATACGGCTTGGCCCTGCTGCCTGGTTTTGTTCACGTACCTGCCGGCTGCCGGTTACGCGGCAATCTGTACGCGCTCTGTCAGCTCGTTCAGAACCTGAGCATACAGCTCGGGAACATCCTCATTCTCATCTGCCCCGATTCCCAGAATAACGGCTACGGACATCAGCTCTTCCTTATTCCACTGCGCCGCTCCTGTCTCTACAAAAAACTCATATCTCTGAACACTGTTCACACAAGCTAAAAATTTCTTCAGCATAATACCTATACCCTCCATTTCTGTGCTGCCACGGCACATTCCATATCCGGCCGCAGTCACGGCCTGCAAACCCATTGAGAAGTTCTCTGATATCGCCCTCTCTCCTGGTTACGCCTGGATAATAGCATAGTTTTTTCGGAATGTAAAGAGGGGGAAAAGCTGAATTTCATGCATTTTTTTGATTGTTTTATGACAATCTTCTTCCATACATTTACAAAACCGGCCATATTCTATCATGAATATGGCCAGTACATTTCCCTGCTTTCGATTTACTTTTCATCATCCCGCACAAAAATTGAATCAATTCAGGCTGATTAAATCATCTCCGAAGCTGTGAGCCTCTGTTTCATCATGTGTGATGAAGAGTACCGTCTTCCCGGATAATTTCCCGGAGAGCCAGTTCATCACCGACCTCTTCCTGTCCCCGTCGAGTCCCTTAAACGGCTCGTCCAGAAGAACCACGCTGCCCGCGGCGAATACCGCTCTTACAATGGCTGTTCTTCTTTTCATACCCCCGCTGAATTCCGATACGGGCTTTCCTCTTCCCTCCGTAATTCCAACCGCACCCAGCGCCTTCTCAATCTCGTGTTCCGGCGTCCCTTCCGCCGCAGTCAGAGCAACATTGCCGAACGCATCCAGCCCTTCGCACAGCCTGTCCTCCTGGAATACCACTGCGATATCCGTTCCTTCAAGGCCTGTAATTTTTCCCGAATCCGGCTTCTCAATGCCGGTCAGCAGCTTCAGCAGCGTCGTCTTTCCGATACCGGAGGCGCCCATAACGCAGGTAACCTTACCGCGCCGGCATACCAGATTCAGCCCGTTCAGCACCGGTCTGCCGTTATATGTCTTGCGCAGCCCCTCAATCACGATTTCCGGAGCCGGAGCACGGCTTTCCTCATTCCGCCAGGTATTTCCTTTTTCCAAAAGGCCCCTGCGGCGTCCGGCCCTTCTGACCCGCACTCTTCCCCCGGCAAATCTTCGTATCACTCTTCTGAGCCCTGCCATGACCAGCTTCTCGAAGATTACGCTGATCGCCACAATCACACAGGTCCACGCAAACAGGTCGTCGGTCAGCAGGTACAGCTTCGCTTCATACAGCTGTCTTCCGATGGAAGAAGCCGGAATTCCGATCACTTCCGCCGCCACGCCGGATTTCCAGCAGAATCCAAGGCCAACCGAGCAGGCAGATTCCAGATACGGCAGTACGGAAGGCAGGCAGAGATACCGGATTTTTCTGACCGGACCAATCCTGTATACCTGAGCCATCTCCAGCATCTCCCGATCCATACTCTGAATTCCCTGCAGAACATTGGAATAGATAACAGGAAGCACCATAAGAAATGAGATCAGAACCGAGAGGTTCTGCGAACGGAACCAGAACAGCGCCAGTATCACAAATGACGCAACCGGAATTGCCTTAATCAGCTTCATAAGCGGAGAAAGGAGCTCCCGGATAACCGGAAGCCCCGCTGACACAATCGCCAGTATAATTCCCGATACAAAAGCCAGTCCGAACCCCGCGCCGATTCTCAGACATGAGAATGATATGGTTCTCCAGAACTCTGCGGTTCCGATCAGCTCTGCCAGTCTTATCAGCGTTGCCGCAGGAGACGCGAACAGAATCTTCGTCTCAATCAGCGCGGATGCCAGCTGCCAGATGAGCAGCCAGAAGAGGATAACCGCAAGCTTTCGTATCTTATTCCGCATAATAGAAATCGTCTTCCGGCATTGCCCCGCCGATGGAATCGGCGTTCTGATCAAACAGAGTCTGAAGGTAGCCGGACAGCTTATCCTTCATCTCATCTCCGCGGATGAAGGTCACATTACAATAAGGGATTGCCCTCTCGGCTACGGCCGCCTTGAAAATATCGAAGGATTCAACCAGTGCTGCCGCTTCTTCCACAGATTCATTCACAAACGCCGCGGATGCCGCATACTCTTCCAGAAATGCGTCCACCGCTTCCTGATTCTCCTCAAGAAATGCAGAGTTCACCGCAACCACTCCTGTCACGACCGAGCTGCCGTTCTCGCTGACCGCTTCCCACTCTTCTGTTACATCAAGCGCAATTCTTACCTTGTCATTATTCATCATGACAGTCGTTACGTAAGGCTGAGGAAGCATTGCAACCGCATCGTCCGCCTCTGACAGAATTGCGGCTACCTCCGTTGCTTCGCTCTTATACTCAATGGTTACATCCTGATCCGGATCAATTCCGTACGCACCAAGCAGATAACGCAGCGTATACTCCGGCGTTGTCCCGGCTCCTGTGGAATAGATGGTCTTTCCTTCCAGATCCGCAACAGACTGGATCGTGTCCCCCGTCTCCAGTATGTAGAGTACTCCAAGCGTATTAATCGCGGCAACACGGATTCCTCCCTGGGAACGGTTATACAGAACACTGGCCAGATTCGCCGGCACGGCGGCAATCTGAATATCTCCGCTAAGAAGAGATGCTGTAATCTCATCCGCCGTTCCCGCAATTGTGAAATCATAATGATTTGCAGTCATATCGTTCGCGGCATCCTCCATCACCTTCACCATTCCGATTGCCGTCGGGCCTTTCAGCGCAGCGATACTGATGTCAATTTTCTCTGTGACCGTCTCGTCCGTCTCTGCCTGCGTCGTATTCTCTGCCGTTGTCTCCTCCGTATCTCCCTCTGTTGCTGCTTCTGTCTGCTGCGTCCCGGCTGTCGAAGCAGTCGTATCCGTGGAATTGTCTGAACCTGAGCAGCCCGAAAGCAGCGCGGCGCCAAGAAGGGCCGCCATGATAACTGCTGTTATTTTCTTCATAATATCCTCCTTTTCGCGCAAAAAACCCCACGCCCTGCATAGACGTGAGGTTCTCCTTTTTGTGAAATCCTTCCTTCACGTTAGAATATCCTTCCGCGTCGGCTGTTTCATTGTAGCACGGAATCGGCTGCCTGTCAATTCTGTCCCATCTGATCGAGTGCCGCTTTCAGTTCTTCCCCGCTGACTCCGTATTCTTTGGCAATCTCATAGAGCTCTTCGAACGAATCACAGTCCTCAACCCGGTCCATTAATTCCTCGTCCTGACGAATCTTTTCCATAAATGTATCCAGTGCGCTCATGTCATGTCCTCCTTTCTATTTTCCCATTATACTACAATATCTCTCGGATCCCGTGC
>DVNP01000315.1 GCA_018714285.1 Candidatus Caccomorpha excrementavium
GTCAGCATGGCCAGGGCAGTCAACGTGTGCGTAATGTCTCTTCTCGGTCTCGTACTCAACGTGAGCAGTCGAAATTGTAATACCTCTCTCCCTCTCTTCAGGAGCTTTGTCGATCTGATCGAATGCTATAACCTCACCGGTACCTAATCTCTCATGAAGAGTCTTGGTGATAGCAGCGGTTAAGGTTGTCTTACCATGATCAACGTGACCAATGGTACCGATATTACAATGAGGTTTGGTTCTTTCGAACTTAGCTTTTGCCATTTTATTAGGTCCTCCTTTTAATTGCATCCGTTTGGATACGAATGTCTGATTTTAGCTGTCCTATCCCTAATTATATTTCATAACAGGAATATTTTCAAGCACAAAATACGTCTGCAGTTAATTTTTCTGCATTTTATATGGTTCCCGCTCCGCCTGTTTGAACGAAGCGGGGTTATCCTCTTTATAAATTACTTTCCGCTCTTTCCTGCCAGAACCTTCTCCTGTACATTCTTCGGAACCTGCTCATAGGTTGAGAAGAACATGGAGTAAGCGCCGCGTCCCTGCGTCTTCGAACGAAGGGTCGTGGAGTATCCGAACATCTCAGACAGCGGAACGAATCCGCGGATAAGCTTGGTGCCGTTCACATCCTCTGTTCCCTCGATACGGCCGCGGCGGGAGCTGATATCTCCGATTACGTCGCCCATATACTCTTCCGGAACCGTAACCTCCACTCTCATGACAGGCTCTAACAGAACCGGATTCGCCTTCTGCATGGCCTCCTTCAGGGCCATGGATCCGGCAATCTTGAATGCCATTTCATTGGAGTCTACTTCATGGAAGGAACCGTCATAGCAGTTGGCATGAATGCCAAGTACCGGATATCCTCCAAGCACACCGCTCTTCATGGCATCTTCGATACCTGCCTGAACGGCGGGGATATATTCCTTCGGAATCGCGCCGCCGACAACGGTGGATTCAAACTCGAAGGTCTTCTCTCCGTTCACGTCCATAGGAGTGAAAATCACCTTACAATGACCATACTGTCCGCGTCCGCCGGACTGCTTCGCATACTTGGAATCCACGGACACTTCCTTGGTAATTCCTTCCTTATACGCAACCTGAGGAGCGCCGACATTCGCCTCTACCTTGAACTCACGCAGAAGACGGTCTACGATAATCTCCAGATGAAGCTCGCCCATACCTGCGATAATGGTCTGTCCGGTTTCTTCATTTGTCGATACGCGGAACGTAGGATCCTCTTCTGCCAGCTTCGCAAGCGCCTCGCCCATCTTATCCTGACCGGCCTTGGTCTTGGGCTCAATCGCGACATCGATAACCGGTTCCGGGAATTCCATGGACTCCAGGATAACCGGAGCCTTTTCATCACAGATTGTATCGCCGGTTGTAGTCAGCTTGAAGCCTACCGCAGCGGCAATATCACCGGAATATACTTTCTCGAGATCCTCTCTCTTATTCGCATGCATCTGAAGGATACGTCCTACGCGCTCCTTCTTATTCTTTGTCGCGTTCAGTACATAGGAACCGGCATTCAGCGTTCCGGAATATACACGGAAATACGCGAGCTTACCAACGAACGGATCCGTCATGATCTTGAATGCCAGCGCCGCAAACGGCTCGTCATCGGACGATCTTCTGTGAACCTCATTGCCGTCCTCATCAACGCCCTTGATGTCCGGGATATCGGTAGGAGCAGGCATATATTCGATAACAGCGTCCAAAAGCTTCTGAACGCCCTTGTTCCTGTATGCGGAACCGCAGAGAACCGGGATAATGTCAACCGAAATCGTAGCCTTTCTCAGCGCTGCCTTCAACTCATCCTCCGTGGGAGTCTCTCCCTCAAGATACTTCTCGAGAAGATCGTCATCCGTCTCACAGATCGACTCGATCATCGATGCCCTGTATTCTTCCGCCTGGTCCTTCATATCATCCGGAATCTCCGTGATCTCAATCTTATCACCCTTATCATCCAGATAATAATAGGCCTTCATCTCAAATAAATCAATAATACCCTTGAAGGTGTCCTCTTTACCGATCGGAAGCTGAATCGGAACCGGATTCTTTCCCAATCTGGTCCTGATCATGCTGACAACATTAAAGAAGTTCGCGCCCGAAATATCCATCTTATTCACAAATGCGATTCTCGGAACATTATACTTATCAGCCTGACGCCATACAGTCTCGGACTGCGGCTCTACACCGCCCTTCGCGCAGAATACTCCAACCGCGCTATCAAGCACACGCAGAGAACGCTCAACCTCAACCGTGAAGTCAACATGTCCGGGGGTATCAATGATATTGATACGGTGCTCCAATGCGCCCGGCTTCTTCTTATGCTCCAGCTCCTGCGTCCAGTGACAGGTCGTAGCGGCTGAAGTGATCGTAATACCTCTCTCCTGCTCCTGAGCCATCCAGTCCATTGTAGCGGTACCTTCGTGAGTATCACCAATCTTGTAATTGACACCCGTATAATATAAGATACGCTCTGTCAGAGTAGTCTTACCGGCATCGATGTGAGCCATGATACCGATATTTCTTGTTCTCTCTAAAGGATATTCTCTTCCAGCCAAGGAATTTACCTCCTATCCATCTAATCAGGCAGCTGCCATTACCATCTGTAATGAGCGAATGCCTTGTTTGCTTCCGCCATCTTGTGCATGTCTTCTTTTCTCTTCACCGAAGACCCTGTATTATTCGATGCATCGATGATCTCACCGGCAAGCCTGTCCTTCATCGTCTTCTCGCCTCTCTTGCGGGAGAACATAGTCATCCAGCGAAGCGCCAGCGCCTGTCTTCTGTCAGGTCTTACCTCGACCGGAACCTGATAGGTAGCGCCGCCGATACGGCGTGCCTTAACCTCCAGCACGGGCATGATATTGTTCAATGCCTCTTCAAATACTTCCATCGCATCCTTGCCGGTCTTCTCTGCCACCTGCTCAAATGCTCCGTACACAATCTTCTGAGCAGTTCCCTTCTTGCCGTCAAGCATAATATTGTTAATTAACTTCGTAACAATCTTATTGTTGTACAGCGGATCTGCCAATACATCTCTCTTCTGAATATGTCCTTTACGCGGCACGTTGCTTCCCTCCTTAATATCCGCCGGCCGAATCAAATTATTCGTTCCTCTTCGGCTGGCAATTAATTCTACGGTACTCACATTACTGTGTCCATGCCTGAGTTAATCTATCATCAAACCAAACACCGCAACCACACCTTCTGTCTGAATCTGAAATGAAAATTAATCCGGCATTCTTAAATTAGTAATGAGAAACTGTCTGCTCCGGGATATCCTCCCCTGCGCAGCTTTAATTACTTCTTAGCGTCCTTCGGCCTCTTGGCGCCGTACTTGGAACGGGCCTGCCTTCTCTTCGCAACACCGGCCGTATCAAGCGTACCTCTGATAATATGGTAGCGGGTACCGGGAAGATCCTTCACCCTGCCGCCGCGGATTAATACGACGCTGTGCTCCTGAAGATTATGTCCCTCGCCGGGAATATAGCTGGTTACTTCAATACCGTTGGACAGACGAACTCTGGCGATCTTTCTTAACGCGGAATTCGGCTTCTTGGGAGTCGATGTTCTTACTGCGGTGCATACGCCTCTCTTCTGAGGAGAAGAGCAGTCTGTCGCTTTCTTATTCAATGAATTAAAGCCTTTCTGTAATGCCGGGGAATTGGACTTCTTCGCGACGGTCTGCCTCCCCTTGTTTACTAACTGATTAAATGTAGGCATTAATTATTCACCTACTGATAATATTCACTCTTGTGGTTGCAGATGCAGCATTTATGCGCACTGCTTTGATTATAGCGGCTAACATCAGCCTTGTCAAGAAAAATTTTTGACAAATTAAATTCAGGCAAATCGGGTTTTGATTTGCCGCACGCAAAAAAAAGAGAAAAGCTTCTGCGCTTTCCTCTGTCTTATCTGGTATTCAGTTATTTAAAAAGTTCTTCGGAGGATTTCTCTTCCGGCAGTCCACACGATTGCTATATGTGATTCTGATAATTTATCAACGAAATGTTCCAAGCTCTGTTTCTGAACATCCTTTCTGGATTATTCTATCCGGTTCTTTGGTTCCTCTTCTGATAATCTTAACAGTTTAGAAATAATAACTGATTCTATGGTCTTTTGCCTTCCTGTTCTGATTTCTGATACTTCTTTATCACGGAATAATTTCTCTTGCAATAGCTGTTATGCTACCCAGCCTTCTTACTTCCGTCTCAGTCATTCTTAAATCATGTCCTTTTGAAGTCTTCTGCTGTTTTTGTTATCTTATTCCACTTTTCATCTGTATCTGCTGCTCTGAATGTATCTCTGCCAAACATCTGTACAGATATCTCATTCCCTGCTTCTTCTCTTCGTCTTCCGGCATCTGACTTTATGAGAATTTCTTCTTAACTGTTATTATTATATTATCAGCCTCTGATTCCTTAAACCGGCTTTCCTTAAGAAAAGTTTTGGCCTCTGCCCCGCTTCCATTTTTTTCTGTCGCCTGACTTTCAGTCAAGGATTTCTTTATTTAATAGAAGCTTTCTTTTCCCGAAACACTTAACACTTGTTTCGTATTTATAATCTATTGAATATTCTTTCTGTTATCCTTTCCTGCTTCTCTGAATAATCTCTGACATCCGGCTATTCACTCCTTCAGTCATCCGCAGCTTCTTCTTTTAAGCTTTGACCTTTGTGAAGCTGTTCCGAGAACTGCTTACGGATATCTTCTGTAAAGAAAACATTCTCTTCAACATACATCCGAATACATTCTGTTTCGCTGTATTGTCTTTCAATCTTCTCCCTGCAAAACTCTCATCCGGTAAACATTCCTCTGAATCCTCTTCCTTCCGGTCAGTTCCAAAAGTCTGCTGCATATAAGATAACTCTCTTATATGTTCTCTTCAGAAAAATCTGATACAGAAAAGAAATATTCTTGCTTAATCACTCTGATAATGGTTGTAATATCTGTCCTGTCACTCCGAGATGTGCATATCCGGTATGCTGGACTTATCATTTTTATAATCGGCCTCTTCTTATCCGGTCCCGCACAGTTCGCTCTGAACTCTTAGAATCGGCCTTTATCTGGCATCTGCTCTGCCTTTATCTTATCGAATCAAGGCAATTCGTGTGGAGTCTGCCGGTCCATTATCATGTGATATTGCCTGAGATATTGATTCTGTTATATCCAATGGAATCACCTTTCCTTTCTTTTTATTATTCTGTGCTGTTGTTTTATTTGTTGAGTTTATTATAACGCAGTTCCTTTGTTTTGTCAACACATTTTTTAAAAAATTTTTCATGTTTCTGCAATTTGTTCTTAAGCTGGTAAATTGTCTGTTTTGTTTGTATTATTTTGCGTATTTTATGAAATATTTATTGTTTAAACAACCATTATTTTCACATAAAATACAATAGCATGTACAATACAAACTTCTTTCTGTATTTTTACTGCAGCTTCTCCGGAAATTCTCCCGGCAAATCGAAAAATCTGTTTGCGAATAACCGAATCTATGCTATAATGGTATGCGGTGAGTTTTCTGCCGGTCGTTTCAGGCGGCGGAAAACGATTCTTTTCATATGATAATGGAGGTTTCTATAGAATGAGTGAACATCAGTCAGCTATGGCTTCATTTGAAGCACGGTTAAAAGAACTCGTTTCCTTCGCCAACCGGAATAAGGGAGTAATCGAAGTCGATAAGGTGAACGATTTCTTTAAAGAGATGAATCTGAATGTCCGTCAGATTGATAAGATATACGAATATCTGGAAAGCCATAATATTGTGGTTCTGAATCCTGCCGAGGATGACGAGCCGGATGACGATCTGCTGATGGAAATGGACGATGATACAGAACTGCTGGCAGAGGCGGACGATTTATCCCTGATCGCGAATACCATGTCCGATGATCCGGTGAAACAGTATCTCAAGGAGATCGGCGGTTATCCTCTTCTTTCTATCACCGAGGAAATCGAGCTGGCCAAGAGGATAGAGGAAGGCGACGCGCAGGCCAAGCAGATGCTGGCCGAGTCCAATCTTCGTCTCGTTGTAAGCATAGCCAAGCGTTACGTCGGCCGCGGCCTGTCCTTCCTTGATTTAATCCAGGAAGGAAATCTCGGCCTGATCAAGGCAGTTGACAAGTTCGATTATAATAAAGGCTATAAGTTCAGTACATATGCTACCTGGTGGATCAGACAGGCCATCACGCGTTCCATTGCGGATCAGTCCCGCACAATCCGGATTCCGGTGCATATGTCCGAGGTCATCAACAAGACCTACCGCGTATCGAGAAGCCTGCTTCAGGAGCTTGGCCGGGAACCTACCGAGCAGGAGCTGTCGGAAGCCATGAATCTGCCGATTGAAAAGGTCCGCGAGATCTTAAAGGTATCGGCGGATCCGATTTCTCTGGATACTCCGATCGGCGAAGAGGACGACAGCCATCTTGGAGACTTTATCAGAGACGATACGATCATGGGTCCTGAGGATGCCGCTTCCTATGCGGTGCTGCAGGATCAGATCTCCCGGCTTCTTGACACCCTGACTGCCAGGGAGCAGCGCGTACTCATACTCCGTTTCGGTCTCAAGGACGGCCGCAGCCGCACGCTCGAGGAGGTCGGGCGGGAATTCAACGTAACCCGCGAACGCATCCGTCAGATTGAGGCCAAGGCTCTTCGAAAGCTGCGCCACCCCAGCCGTGCCCGCATGCTGAAGGGTTATGAGATGACCTAAGCATATAGGAGGTGAGCAGTATGAAGCGCATTATTCTCATGTTCCTTCGCAGCTTTTTCTGGCTTCCTTATTATTTATTTAAGGTATTTCAGTTAAGCAACGTGGAAAAATACGATACCGAAACCCGATACGCGTTCCTTCATTATCTGGCTCCTATCGCGAACCGCAGGGGACGCGTGACGATAGAATGCCATGGTCTTGAGAATCTTCCCGACAAGACGGGTTACGTCATGTTCCCCAATCACCAGGGGCTCTTCGATGCCCTGGCATTTCTGGAGACACACGAGCGGCCGCTCGTTACGGTCATGAAGAAGGAGGTTGCCAACATCTTCCTGCTCCGCAATATTATTCAGATGCTTCAGGCAGAGATTATTGATCGGGAGGATATCCGCCAGTCCATGCAGGTCATCATGAATATGACCAGACGCGTGAAGAACGGCGAGAACTTTATCATATTCGCCGAAGGAACAAGAAGCCGCAGGGGGAATGAGATCCAGGAGTTCAAGGGCGGCAGCTTCAAGAGCGCAATGAACGCCCGCTGCCCGATTGTACCGGTTGCCCTGATTGATTCCTATAAGGCCTTCGATACGAATTCCATCCGGAAGGTAACGGTTCAGATTCATTATCTGAAGCCATTGTATTATGAAGATTATAAGGGAATGAAGTCCGTTGATATTGCCGCTCTGGTCCATGACCGGATTCAGGATACGATCCGGCAGTTTGCTCCGGAATACGCGGGTGAACAAAGCTCCGCTTCATAACTGCAGAAGGACTGTCACAAATGGCGCAGGTCATTCATGACAGTCCTTTTTATCAGCTTCCTATCTTGTGAAAGCCAGCGTATTATTATCCTCCACAAAATTGATGACATTATACAGTACAAGAATATCCGTAATTCCGTATTCCTCAATGAAGTCGGATATCGGCATATTGAAGTAGCGGAAGTCTACCATATAGGTTTCTTCAAAATGATCTGCCGCAAACGGCGCGAAGCAGTGCGCAAAGGAATCCTTGATAATCAGCAGCTTTCTGCCGTTGTCCGCCTCCGTGCCAATCTGAACAAGCGCGTTGTTGCCCCCTAAGAATACCGTATACTTATCCTTGGTCTCAAGCGCCTCCATATTATACAGCGTATCCTTCACATTGCCGTCAAGATTATAGATAACGGAGTACGAAGCGTCCGTGCAATACAGCCTGATCTCGTCCGGCTCCGGCTTGATATTTACCTTTGACTGAAGCGTTCCGTAGAACTCATCCGTTACGGTCTCAATCGTATAATCCTCCTGCTCATACGGCGTCAGTCCGCTGGCCGAAGCCCACTCCCGGTAAGCATAATAGGCTCCCAGCGTTGTCCAGTGATGATCGGTACGGTAGAAAATATACTCTGATGCATGCTCCCTGAGCGCGTCGCTGACATCCACCAGATTTCCGCCCGGAATCAGCGCCTGAACCTGCTCAATATAAGCCTCCTGATCATATCCTTCCGCGAACGGCGGCAGCTTATCCTCAAGAATCTCCTGAGCGGTCGGCACAAGCATGGCATGAACCCGATCCTCCCCGAGAACCGCCGAATATTGATTAATGAAATCAGCAAGTCTCTGCGCATTCCGGTCCGCCGTCTCCTCATCAATATCGGACGCGTCATGCTTCTCTATCAGATACCCGTCCTTCCCGAAATATACGCCGTTAATATCCTGCTTAAGCATGGCCCGCTCTGTCAAAGTCTTCAGGCCGATCCAGGAGTCCCGCATCACGAACTGATCCGTGATAAAGGTCTCATAATCCGACGTGAATTTCCCTTTAAACAGCGACTCGAAGGAAAACTCGGGCATCTGGGCCAGATAACGGTTCTCATTCTCCGAATACGCTCTGACCGGGTTAAGAATGCTGGCGGCCGTAAGGCTGAATACGAGAACCAGAAAAAGGGCCGTCAGTATCTTATCGCTGGTTTTCGACTGATGTTTCTTCTCGTCCATATTTTCTCCTCCAATCAGAATCTAAAGTATAAAAACGGATTATAGGACGCATCAACCAGATAAGCCGTTGATATCAAAAACAGCACCGCCACATACACGCCCTTCATCGCGACAGCCGCCGCCCTGTCCTCTCCGATTTTCACAAACAGCCGGCTAAACAGCTTCTTCGGCAGATCTGTACTGGCCAGAATCAAAATTACCAGCAGAACCGCGTTCGTATACAGCAGATACACGGTGGAATTATCAAGGAATACCGTCTGATTCAGGCCGAACATTGTCTTAAGATAGGCGATTCCCCTGCTCAGATCATCGAAAGCGAAGATAACCCAGCTCACCCAGACAAGCAATATCGTATAGACATGGGAGATCCAGGACGGAAGCTTTTTCAGAAGCTTAAGCAGGAATACCTTCTCAATCACAAGGATCACGCCGAAATACGCGCCCCACAGCACGAAGTTCCAGCTTGCGCCGTGCCAGATTCCGGTCAGCAGCCATACGATGGCAATATTCCTGATCTGCTTCGCGAATCCCCTGCGGTTGCCGCCAAGCGGAATATAGACATACTCCCTGAACCAGGTTCCAAGCGAGATATGCCATCTGCGCCAGAATTCCGTAATACTCTTCGACATATAAGGATAATCGAAATTCTCAAGAAACCGGAATCCGAACATCTGGCCGAGTCCAATCGCCATATCCGAATATCCCGAGAAATCAAAATAAATCTGGAAGGCATATGCCGTAATTCCGATCCAGGACATCAGAACCGGGATCTCTCCGGCAGGATTCGCGCTGATCTGATCCCAGAGCAGTCCGATATTATTCGCGAGCAGAACCTTCTTGCCCAGTCCGGACATAAAACGCATCACTCCGCAGCTGAACTGATCCGTCGTCTCTTTCCGTTCCACCAGCTGCTGCGCAATGGTCTTATACTGCACGATCGGCCCCGCGATCAGCTGAGGGAATAATACGACATACGCTCCGAAGGAAATAATATTCTTCTGAACCTGCGCTTCCCCGCGATATACATCAATGGTATAGGACATGGTCTGAAATGTATAAAATGAGATACCGATCGGCAGCGCCAGATTCAGCAGCGGTATCGACGCTCCTGTCAGCGCGTTGATATTGCCTATAATGAAATCCGCATACTTGAAGAAGCCAAGCAGAGCCAGATTAATAATCATGGCCGATGCAACCGTACGCTTCGCGGCCTTCATATTTCCCTGCTTCTTATACCTGTCAACCAGCATTCCGTGGGTAAAATCCACAACCGTAGAAAACAACATCAGCACAACATACACCGGCTCACCCCATGCGTAGAAAATCAGGCTCGTGATAAACAGGATAAAATTCCTGAATCTGCGCGGCGCGATAAAATATAATATCAGCACAGCCGGCAGGAACCGGAACAGAAACAACAGGCTGCTGAAAACCATAGTCTTATGTCCTCCTTATTCTTCTGTCAACTGCCGGCTGTCAATTATTGTACCGTCACAGTTCTTATAATAGCTGCCGCCGTCTTCTTCCTTCCAGAAGAAGTATACGCTCTCAAAGCCGTTCTCAAGGCTGCAGGCATCCTCTTCCCCCTGATCCATGCTGACATACAGCAATACCTTATCCCCTTCCGCCAGGACAATGCTGCGTCCCAGGCTGTCCTCGGCCGGGTACAGCAGCCGCATTTCGGACGGCGATTCCTCCGGCGCCTGTATAATCCATTCCGCTCCGGTAATCATTGCCTGCATCCGGTCTCCGCTTCCGGATATCCCTGACACTTCTCCCGTCAGAACGCTGACCGCGGCCTCACCCCCTGTATCTCCGGAATCCACGCTGTATCCGGCAATCGCCGGCAGTCCCTGCTCTTCCTCCGGAAGCATCCTTATAACCTCTGCCCGTGAAGAGGACTCTTCCTGTTCCTGCGTTCCCTGATTATTGATATCCGGCAGACGCGCCACCGTCACTCCGATTCCAATCAAAAACACCGCCGCTGCCGCTGCCGCACGGATCCTGCGGTTTCTTCCGGCGCGCTTCCCCTTATCGAAGGAAACCACCTTCTCTTTCTCAGACTCTTCCCGGTATCTGGCAGCCTTCTCATAGATTCCGTCTATGAATTCTCTGTCACTCTTCATCTGCAAGCCCCTCCCTTCCCAGTACTTTCTTCAGTGCCTTCCTCGCCCGGAATATCAGAATCTTAATCTGCGCCTGTGACTTTCCCATAATCTCAGCTGCCTGCGAATAAGACATCTCTTCCAGATCAATCAGATACAATGCCTGCTGATATTCCTCCTTCAGGCTCTTTAACGCCTGATATAACTCTCTTTTTTCCTCTTTGCGGATCACCCGGTCTTCCAGAAGCTCTTCCTCGGAAGCCTCCTCCGGATATTCCTCTACCAGACTGACCCTGTTATATTTGCGGATATAATCCACGGCTTTATTTCTTCCGATTGTGAACAGCCAGGTTTTGAACGACGTCCTGAAATTATATCGTTCTTTATGCACAAGCACCTCGACAAAAGCGTCCTGCGCCAAATCCTCTGCCGCTGCCACATCCTTGACATAACGGCTGATAAAATAAATCAGCGAATCTTTATATTCAATCACAAGCCATTCAAAGCTTTCCATATCTCCTTCCAGAAAGCTTCTGTACTTCTGCTCTTCTGTATTTCTGTCAGGCACGGATCCGACCTCCTGTTTCTATTATGGCGGACAGACCAAAGGCCGTCCGCCATAAAGTATACCACAGGGATATTCAGATTGCCATTGTTATTTTACAGTCCGAGAACTTCCTTAATCGCATCCACCGCAATCTGATTCTGCTCCTGATATGCAGTCAGCATCTCCGCCTCATCCTCAATCTCCAGATCAATGCTGCCCAGCATCAGGAAGAACACATAATCGCCGACGGTTTCTACTCTGGATGCTTCCACCTTAACCTGATTGGCAGGATACTGCATGCTGTTGTTCACAAGATTATCGCGGTACGCGTTCAGCGCGTCTTCCACATTCTGCTCATTCCCCTCTGTCGGGTGTACGGCAATGAACGTATCTACATGCACGCTGATCATCGGTCCTTCCGCAATCATATCATCATACCACTCCGGCTGAAGTCCGAAGAGCTCCTTCGCGGTTTCGCTGTCATATTCCATATTCGGAACATAGGACTCTCCATATGCTTCTTTTACCGCATCATGAATCCGGGTCAGCTCTTCCGAATGTTCGGCTGTTCCCTCTTCCGGCGCCGTGTCTTCTCCGGACGTATCCTCATTCGTTGTATCCGCCTCCGTCTCCGTTGTTGTCTCGGTTGTTGCCTCCGTAGTCACCTCCGTGGTTCCGGTTGTCTGATTCGCGTCATCATTTGAGCCGCAGCCCGCGAATGTCAGTACCGCTCCTAATGCAATAACTCCAATTAATCCTTTATTCAGTCTCATATCACAATCTCCTTTTCCTGTTATATTGATGTTTGGCTTGTTACACTTATTATTCGCAGCTTCATTCAAAAAGTTACACCCCGGGATGCATTTTTTTATTTCTGCAGAAAAATCCGTCTGCCGTCCGCAAAAACCTGCCGGGAGTCCTCTTCCGGTCTCTGAAAAATCTCTTGTCACGCCGCATCACAGCCGGTATAATAAAAAGAAAAACAG
>DVNP01000316.1 GCA_018714285.1 Candidatus Caccomorpha excrementavium
TCACGCTCCTCAGCACTGAGGTTGATAACGATTGATTTTCTTCCCATAGATAGAATACCTCCACCATTTGATGTATGTATTCTATCATGGTCGGAATATAAAGTCCAGTTATTAAAAAAATACTATACTAGGATGGGGATCCTTATTGCCCAATTTGAGATGCTTGGCTCTTTCTATGAGGATCTATTAAAAGCATACGAACCAGATTTTACCAATCGGGGATCCGGGAGCGGATATCTTGCAGATGCGCTGACTCATCTGAACAACATTTATAAAATGATATCCCCGGACGGTGATTTGACCAAGGCGAGGGAGGAATGGAGCAGCATGGCGAACAGTTCGGAGCTTGCCGGTGATTCCTTCGCGCAGGCAAATCAGGAGGAGATTGAGAATCTGAAGCAGTCGATTACGGAAGAGGATGTAGCGGACCTGATTCGCAGAGTAGAAGCCGTTATAGAGGTGACAGAAGAAGCAGTCCTCTCGATTGAAGCCTATCAATATGCCGGAATGAAGATTGCAGAAATTACCTCTGCGAAGCAGCTGCTTGACTGGTTAGAGGAGATCGGAACCGTGGGAGAAGACATACCATATCAGACTGCGGAGCTTGAAACATACACGCGGGATCAGGAGGCAGAGCTGTACCAGAAGGGAGATGTATTCTCAGAGCGATATCGGAACGAGCAGAGCCATCCGGAATTCAGAAAGGGCAATCTTCGCCTGTATGTCTACCTCTATCAGAATTATAAAGGGGCACAGGATAATGAACCCGAACCTTCGGGACGTGCGCCGGAAGATTCTGAAGCAAGAGAAAATCAGAGCAAGGAGGATCTGGAAGTTTATAAGAATACCCTGAATCAGACCGCGCAAACGGCGCAGGGGGAAGCTTCCGGCACAGCATCATTGGAGATAAAGAGTATCAGCGAACTCTCTAATCGTCCTTCTTCTGACTGGGGGGAGACAAAAACTCTGGTGTCTGCGAAAGGGATGTCAATGGAAGCGAATACGGACAGCGCATCTACCCAGGGCGGACAGGGGCTTCTGAGTTTTTTTGGAGAATTGTTTGACGCGATTGGGAATATGGCTGCCGGGCTGCGGGATGATATCTATGTCGCGGATTATATTTTAAGTATGTTCAGCTATGATTCCTATGAGGCGGAAATCCTGTGGGAGCTGGGCGGGAAAAAAACCGACCTGACGGAAGTGAAGAATGCGGTGATACCTATGTATGAATCGAACGAAGGAGGGTACACCTTCAATTCCTCCCATCCCAATGCGGAGACATATCAAGAGGAGGCGCTCTCCCTGACGCTTCAGGAAATCTCTCCGGAGAATAACTATGCGTATTTAGGAGAGGTGGAATATATTCTGTACGGAGGAGATCACAGCTCGAATGTGAATTCTGCTTATGGAACGATCTTTGCAATCCGTTTTGCCTGCAATACAGTCTATGCCTTCATGGATTCGGAAATCCGGAACGGCGCTCAGGTTATGGCGACCGCATTATTCGGAATTCCGCCTCTGACATTCATGGTTCCGATTGCGCAGGCGGCGATTATCATCGGGCTTGCCCTGGCAGAGTCAGGAGTGGATATTGCCTGCCTGAAAGCGGGGATGGCGGTACCTCTGTATAAGAGCAGGGAAACCTGGAGGCTTAGCTTCAGCGGAGCATTAAACGAACTGAAAGCAATGGCAGGTGAGGCGATTGAATATACGGCGTGTCAGGCAATCGACGCCGTTTCAGATACCTTTTCAGACTATCTGAACATGACGGATGCCGAGCTGGACGAGCTGATCGATCAAAAGGGGGACGAGCTGACAGATGCCCTGAACGAGAATGTCAACAATATGCTGGATGAATATGCGGGGATCGCGGTGAACAAGCTGATTAATGTGTGTACGCAGATTCAGGATGAAATCAAGCATGATGCAGAGAAGTTAACCGAGAAAGCAGATAAGTTAATGGATGGCAAGGTGAAGGAGGCAACTTACATACTGGAAAACTGGATTGAGGGGGAACGCGCTGATTCTCCAAACCCTTCCGGGGATATGATTTATCTTGCCAAGGAAGCGGCAGTTAAAGTCATTTTAGAACGGAAGGACGAGTTCATTAAGGGAATATTTGAGCAATTAGATCATGTTGATCTGGGACAGGATATTCAGGATGCTTATCAGGAGCTTGTGAATCAGATCAATCAGGCGGTTGCAGGCGCAATCGATGGAGCAGCCGGAGCTCTGAAGGACGTGAAGAGCAAAATGATTGGCGAACTGGAGAACGCGGCTCAGGAAGGCGCGCAGTCCTTAAAGAATGCAGTCTCTGAGAAGGTTGGAGAATATTTCGGCAATGGAACTTCCGGAACAGGAACGAAGAGTTCTACTCTGACCAGCTTCTTCTCCTTCCGTTATAGTGATTACTTAAGATTGTTCCTTCTGGTATCTCTTCTTACAACAGAAGGAGAGGAGTCGGTTCTCCTTCGAACTGCGGATGTCATACAGGCGAATCTTGGAATGAAGACGGAGGGGTATTTATTGAAGAACGGAGCCGTGTACCTCAAACTGCAAGCGGTGATGCGTGTACAGCCTGCATTTCTGCATCTGGATCTGTTCAATGAGTATGATCCCGACGATTTGCTTGAGACCGTACCGTGGAATTATATCTCCGTAGAACAGGTCGCAGGGTATTGATAAGGACTATGAGGAAAATTAAGGGAAAAGGGAACAGAAAAAGCAGATGGCTCTTAAAAGGCGCCCGGCAGGAGATATGCGCGGGATACAGCGGAAAGGGGGCGGTGCGGATGCGGCGCAAAAGGGGCGAGGACACAGAGAAGGGGGCATTGTTCATTGAAGCAACCCTTTCACTGGTGACATATTTTTTCTTCTTCCTGATGCTCTACAGCCTGATTGATCTATGCAGGGCGCAGGCATCAATTGCGTCGGCGCTGAACCAGACAGCGAAGGAGATTGCGCATTACAGCTATCTGTACAGTCTGACAGGGCTGAATGACAGTTACCAGGCACTGTCTAATTCCGCGCAGGACGAGAAGGATTCTGTCAGTGAGTTTGTGTCTGACACGGATACATTTCTAGGCTCGGTCGGGGAAGTGTTTGGAGAGATTCAATCTTTGGGTGAGGGAGGACAGGGGACAATTGGAGATATGGATGCATTCCTTTCCTCCATTGAAAATGTCCAAAGCTCTGGTTCGGATCTGATGACACAGCTTACAGAACTGGCAAAAAGCCCGGAGCAGCTTCTGTTTGGAGCCGCGAAGATTCTGGCGACGGATGGAATTGAGCTTGCCAAAACGGAATGGATTGCGATCCCGATTACAAGGGCGCTGATACAGAAGAACCTGGTAAGCTACGACGGGGATTCGCCGGAGAGGTTCCTGGAGTCTCTGGGCGTTATACCGGGAGAAGACGGAGGAGAAGTCTCTTATCTGAATGGACTGAGCTTCGATGGTTCCTCGTTATTCCCTTATGGTTCGGATGATATTACGCTGAAGGTAACATACCAGGTTCGAATTGTCCCGCTTCTTCCGGTTGATATCCGGATAACCATGACCCATACGGCGGCGGCGAAGGGATGGATGTCAGGGGATGCGACATCAGACTATACTGAGATTGTGAAACAGAAGAATGACAGTCTCTGGACCAATGCAACGATTGAACAGCGTTCTTCTGCAATTCGTTCCGAACAGATTCAGCTGCTTAAGGAACAGGGGTATTACAGTGTCAGCTCAGAAACCTATCTTCATGTGTATGATCCGGTGGCGAATCGTATTGTGATGGTTGCAACCTCGAATCCGTTCTATGGACTGGATTCAATCGATCAGGCAGATCGGGAACAGGCCGTGAATAACCTGGAGCGCTTGGCAGCGGCTATGCGCAGTTCCACGGACGGGATGGAGGAGATTAAAGTAAAGGATCCGGATCAAGGGAATCAGAAGGTGACGAAACAGGTGGATCCGGAGTCGCTTGATCTGGTAATCCGTCTTGTCATTCCGGAAGATGCCGGGGCGCTTGAGTGGATGCAGGAAGCGCAGGCGGAGGCAAATATGCGGGGTGTTACCGTAGAGTATGTGCAGGACTATGGAATGGGGCTGGAGTATACAATCGTACAGACTGAGGAGAACGGGCAGGGCGGCTCGTGAGTAAGAATGGAGAAATGATGGGAATGATATATTCAATTCTGACAGCAGCAGGAATCGCGGCATTGGGAGTTTACCTGTCCATGCCGCAGGAGAGGGAACGCAGGGGAACATGGGTCCCGAAGGATAAGAAGCGGGAGCGTTTCCTCCTGTGGATCTATCTTGCGGTCATGGCGGCGGCGATTGAGGCATATGCGCTGTACTGCGCCGCCGCATCAGGCGGGAG
>DVNP01000317.1 GCA_018714285.1 Candidatus Caccomorpha excrementavium
TTTCAGATCATGACAACCTTGCTTCCGAACATCCCTGAAGCCGATCCGGTATACTGCTTTCTTACAAAGCAATCCCGTGGAAATCCTTACAATATCCACATGACAACCGTGGCAAATAGTCAATCGGTCAAATCCGGATCTCACAGCATTCCTCAACCCGACACACTGAAAAATACCGCTCCTCAAGCGGAATCCAGCGTTCCCGGAACGCTTCCGCGCCCGTGATGCCGTTCCTTACAAGAATACGGCGCATCTGCTCTTCTCTGTCTACGCTCATAAATACCCGGCAGTCATAATAACCGGCCAGCGACGGATGGCAGGAATAGGTTCCTTCTATCACGGTAAGAGGACAATGCCGAAGCGTAATCTCTTCCGCAAACCGCTGCTCATGACAGTCATAACGGCGGTATGTAACATCCTCACCCTGCCGCAGCAGGAGAAGCGCCTTCTGAAGGAACCTTTCGCGATCCACATTTCCTCCCGCCTCCTCCATACGCTCTCTGGTCCGCTGCTCAGGCCGCAGGAAAAAGTGATCCATATGAATAACATTACAGCCGCTAAGCTCCTGTATGCAGGCCGCAAGCGTTGTCTTGCCGGACGCGCATCTTCCGTCAATTGCAATCAGATGCTGGGAGCCCTCTCCCTGAGGCATTTTCCTGACTTCTCCCAGAATTCGCTCCGCCGCGGCTTTCAAATTTTCTTTTATCTGACTCCAGTCACTTTGCATCAGCCTTCGCCGCCTTCGGATTCGATCTGCGGAATGTAACAAGACCGGTACGATTCAATACCAGCATAATGGCCGGAATCAGAATCAGCTGAATTATAATTCCCGGTATCGAATTCAGGAATGCGCCCGACAAAAACATCTGCCAGGTAAATGCGCTGCCGCTGAGCCCAAGAAGCAGAACCTGAACCACTCCCCATACAAGTCTTCCCGCAATCATGGCCGCAATCAGAGAACGATACAGGGCAATGATGCACTGCCAGCGGGAACGCTCATACAAAAAGCCTGCTGTCAGACCATAGACTGCCAGTTCAAATGCCATTGCGACAGCGGTCGGAAACATGGGCGGCATAGTAAACAGGAAGGAACGCAGCAGCGGAAGAATAAACCCAACTGCCAGGCCGTATTTCCAGCCACAGATCAGACCGCACAGAAAGACCGGGATATGCATAGGCAGAAGCATACTGCCAATCTGAGGGATCTGTCCGGTCAGGAAGGGAAGAACCAGTCCGATTGCCATGAACATGGCAGAAAGCGTTAGATTTCGAATTGTTTTATTCACTTGTCTCCTCCTTGAAAGATCTTTTATCTCAGTCTAACATTAGAGGTAACTCCAATGTCAAGAGGTCTCTGCGAAAAAAATGTGAACTTTTTGTGTCCGCCCGATCCGCCGCATGACAGCTTAGATCCGGTTTGCTCACTCTTTGTTTCCTACGCTGTAAGCCGAGAAGCAGGTCTTAAGAATAATCAGTCCCACCGGCCCAAGCAGAAAGCCCGAGACGCCGAATAATTTTACTCCAACATACATAGCCATCATGGTTCCGATCGGAGGAATGCCGATTTTATTGCCCAGCATCTTAGGCTCCAGAACCTCTCTTACCAGCTGGCAGATCACATACATCACGGCAAGAATCACAGCGGCCCGGATATCCTTTGCCAACAGACGAATCACAGCCCATGGAATCAGAATCAGGCCGCTGCCCAGTACCGGAAACGCGTCAAAGAGCGCGATTCCGATTCCAATCAACAGGGCATAGTTATTTTCTATCATCAGAAGCCCGATTGTACAGATCGCTGCAATGATCAGCATAATGATTCCCTGTGTTCTCAGATACGCAATCCCGGTCTCCGAAAGCTTTCCGGTAATCCGGTGAATCTCCCGGTAGAACCGGGAATCCCGGAATCTTTCTTTGTAGGATTCCATATCCTTCACAATCAGGAGGGCAGATACAATCACAATCAGCAGAATACCGAGCAGGCCCGCGGCGCCAATCGCAACGGAAATTGACTGTTTGCTTAAGGCAGGGATTACCTCGGTCTGAACATTCTTCATTACCAGGCGCATATTCTCCTCCACCGCCGCTTCCGCAGTACCGGGAGACAGCTTAAAGATCCGGTCGCAGCCGGAACAGATCCCCTCAATCTGCTCCGACAGCATCAGCTGATACTCCGGGAGATTTGAAAAGAAGGCCGTCAGCTGATCAATCAGCATTCTCCCCAGCCAGAACAGGCCTGTTCCGACCGCCGCGAACAAAAGGAGAATGGCCGCCGCTCCTCCGATGACAGGAGGAATACCAAGCTTCCTGTGCAGGAAGCTTACCAGCGGCCTGATCAGCCACGCAATAAAATAAGCCGCCAGAAACGGCACAAAAAGCGGCAGTATATACTTAAGTCCAAAATATACCGCCGCAGTTGCAATTATCATGTAAAAAAACATTTTCTGCTTCTCAGAAAATCCTTCCTTGCTCATTCTTCACTACCCCCGGACTCCTGCCCTGATGCTTTATCATACCTCTTTGCCGGCAGCCTTCCCGCCGCTCCTGGCTGTCAGAAGTAGTGTCCGCAGCTTCCGGAAGAATTATACAATGCCCGGCCGGATCCGTTCAGACAATTTCACATTGTACAAAGGGCAGTCCGTCGCGAACCGCAAGCTTTACAATGTCCTCTCCCTTTACAAGCCGGAATGTCTGTCCGTCCCTGCGGATTCCGACGACTGCCTTCGGATACTTCCCCGAAGGAGCCGCCTCTGACAAAAGTCCCACAAGCTCTGCCCGGTCCTCCTTAGTCAGCTCCCCGATTCCAAGCCGCTTCGGAGACACCAGGATCTTCGGCTTCCCGGCGGCTCTTTCTTTTGCAGCCAGCGCCTCGTATGCCTTCTCCTCCTCAAGCATAACCTGCGTTAAAAGCTCCGGCGCAGAATACGTACTGTCCAGAATCAGATTATAATTATTAAAATTAAAATAATCCAACCCGTACAGCTCCTGATACCTGCGATCTTCTGTCTGGGCCCTTCTCCGAAGCTGCTCCATCGCATCCTCCTGCGACTGATAGGACTCTACGCTTCCCCTGTTATCATGAAAGACCCGTTCCGCAGCCACCTCGAGACTGACTGACAGGAATACCTTGAACGACTCCTCAACAAAATGCCATGCAAGCCTGGAGTCAAAGATCAGGCTCTTATCCGGATTCTCCTTCGCAATCCGCATTGTCGTATCATCAATCAGATTGTCATATTTTTTATCCGTGCACATCAGCTGATTCAGCTCAAGCGTCGTAAGACCCATATCATCCGCAATCTTTCTCTGAATCGTGCCTGTCGAAAAGATTTCATAGCCGTAGCTGCCCTTCAGGATTTTGCAGATGGTAGACTTTCCGCTTCCGAGATTTCCTGTTAATGTAATATGCATTCTATCCTCCATACCTTCGTTTTCTTACTAAGTATCCGTTCTATTATATTCGATATTCCTGCGGTTTACAAGACCATCCCGCGAGAGTCAGCCGCCGGTCCGGATATAATACCAGAACCCATAGGTTTCTTCCGTTCCGTCCTCCAGCTCGGCGTTAATTACGATAAAGGCATCCTTATACGGAGCAACCGGCATATCATAGGTACTGTCTATGGTTCCGTCGGGATTATAGAGTGTTACCGTATACGAACGGATCCCGCTTCCGACTTCATAATAAAATACATCCTTTAAGCTGATATTTTCATAGATTTCGCCGTAAGCCTCCAGCTTCTCGCCCACATCCGCGTTGTAGGTGTATACCGGCGCGTCCTTCCCGGCCTCCAGAGGATTATCCGTACCGCTCATATCCAGCGGCTCCAACGCAAGCCTGAGCCACTCATAGTTAATCAGTTCAAAACACAGAAAAACCTGCCCCTCGGATTCGCCCTTCTCCGCCTGTGTACTGCTCTCCCCTTCTCCGCTTTCGGAAGTTGCGGCGGTATCGGTTATCTGATCAGAAGAAGACGGCGTATCCTCCCCCTCAATCCAGCCTCCCACCGGCGTTGTATCCTCATGCTTACTTCCGCAGCCGCACAGACAGATAAAGCAAAACAAGACCATGAATAATCCAATCTTTTTTTCAAAATGACATTTCATTATGAGACCTCCTGTTCCTTTCTTTCATTCCTGCGTATTCTACGACCTTTTGCGGCGTTTCTTCTTTTTGCTCAGTATCCATATCAGCAGCAAAAGCAGCAGAACTCCCCCGATCCGATATCCCCATACAGGAATCTTTAAGCCAAAGACATTTAATTCGGAGGTATCACTGGATTTTGTATCATCCTCCTGCGCAGTAAAAACAACATAATAGCAGCCCTCCTGCTCCAGCGCAGCCTGATATATGACATCCTGAGTATTCGTATCTTCATTTATGTCCGTCTTCACCGCTGTCAGCGTCCGGCTTCCAGCTTCATCCATATCCAGACGATAAAAATCCATGGACATATTACCGCCCGAGACCAGGAAGCAAATCTCCTCCGCCGTTTTTGCAGCATCTATCCGGAGATAGCCTGCAAAGCTGCCAGAGAAGCCGGCCAAATCCCAGAGCTCACCCTCCGCAGCCTGCCCGGATGAAACGGATTCATCAACAGGCTCTTCTTCCGGCGTCTTACTGATCTCCTGAATGTCAAACAGTGATCCAAGCTCCTGATAAGCCTGGGACAAAGGCGGACGTGATACGGTGATTTTGGAAGAATGGGCCCCGTCTTCTTTTATCGAATCATCCTCCGAATCCGCCGATGTTTCATGTTCGGGAATCCAGACAGACACGCTGCTGTCTTCGATCTGAAAACCCAACGGCTGGTTCGTAACGGGGCGGCTGCTTTCATTATACTGGTCATGCAGTTCCTCTATCCAGCTGTTCTCTACTGTGATCTCCATCCGTTCCAGCGAGACCAGCGCATAACTGCCAATATCTGATACTTCCGCGCAGAATTCCGTTCCTTCTGCCCCTTCCCGCAGCTCACCGGCAATCCTGGTGATGATGCCATCGGTTCCAATGTGATAGAGAGCCGTATCCTTCCGGCTAAATCCGTCAGGCACCCGGAAAATCAGCTGGTATCTGCCGGGCAGCGTAAAGCGGACGCCTCCCTTTTCATCTTTAGCGCCGATTCTGCAATAGAAATAATCCTCCTGCCTCAAATAGATGTCCTCAAACCCCCAAAACTCTTCCAGATCATGAACTCTGCTCTCCGGGCTTTCCTCTATCCAGCCAAACACGGTAAGCCCGCCTGTCAGTCCGGCAGCGGTATCTGTATCCCCATTCACACGCACCCTCATTCCCGAAACACTCTGATCCGCGATTGGGATAAGCTCCTCGCCAAAAGGTTTCTCATAGTCCTGCGGATTCTCCTGCGCGCCCTTTGATCTCTTCTGATATGGTGATACTTCCGGCTTCTGATAGATCACAACAGTCTGTCCTTGCTCATTCTTACAGGATACCGACTCCAGCCCCGTCTCATGAAAGTCTTCCCAGCTGTCATATTTTCTTCCTGCTGCAACCGTCTCAATCTGTGTATCCGCCGTCAGCCTGATCAAACCGGACTGCGCCATCACGCCGAGCGTGTCCATCGGCAGCTCACGCGCAAGCGCAGAAGGAATCTCCACATAGGACAAAAGCGGATTCCCTGTCATAAGCGGAATCGTATTCCCGTCTCCCAGAAGGGATGAATTCCCAGTTGACAAATTTTCAAGACAGATAAACAAATAATCCGGCAGAGACTGTACCTGCACAGCACCCCCGACAATTCCGTCCTTAACGCGGATCTCAAGCGCCGTATAATCTCCGGCATTTCCGGGTGTTTCCTCATGCCTGCAGCGAGCCTGCTCTGCAACCGCGCATAAGGTATCCGGCCAGTATAACAGCTCAAGCCGCGGCGTATTCTTGACAATATCCTTCTCAAGTATTTGTATCGCGGCCGGAAGCTCAAGAAGAGACAGCGCCGGACAATTTGCAAACGCATTTTCCCCAACAACTCCCTGCATCCCAGAACCTTCATCTGAAACGCTCCGGCAGACAACATGGCTTAAGGTGTCACAGCTGTAAAACGCGTATCTGTCAATTCGTGACAAAGTAT
>DVNP01000318.1 GCA_018714285.1 Candidatus Caccomorpha excrementavium
GGATCATGATGTGAAGGTTCTGTACTGTACCAACGAGAAGTGCCTGGCAAAGAAGATTAAGCTGTTCACACATTTTGTTGCCAGAGATGCCATGAATATTGAGGGTCTGTCTGAGGCCACGATTGAGAAGCTGATTGGAGAAGGCTTCATTAAGGAACTTGCCGATCTGTTCCATATTGAGCGCTATAAGGACGCGATTGTTGAGATGGAGGGCTTCGGCGAGCGTTCCTTCGCAAACCTGGCCGCATCCGTTCAGAAGGCAAGGAAAACGACGCAGGCAAGATTCTTATACAGCCTTGGCGTTCCGAATATCGGGCTGTCCAATGCCAGACTGATCTGCAGGCAGTTTAACAATGATTTTAATGCGGTGAGGCATGCGGACGCGGAAAGTCTGGTTGAGATACCGGGGGTCGGCGAGGTGATTGCGCGCGCGTTCGAGGACTATTTTGTTGATCCGGAGAACAACCGGATTGTGGATGATTTGCTGAAGGAGATTGAATTCGAGGAAACGAAAGCTCCTGCGCCGGATACTCAGATTCTGTCCGGCAAGACCTTTGTAATCACGGGATCGCTGGAAAAGTTTGCGAATCGTGACGCGCTGAAGGAGAAGATTGAGGAGTTTGGAGGAAAGGCGGCCGGTTCGGTGTCGTCTAAAACCAGCTATCTGATTAATAATGATAATCTGTCGAATTCCTCTAAGAACAGGAAGGCAAAGGAGCTTGGAATCCCGATTCTGACAGAAGAAGAATTCATTGCGATGATTGGAGGGAAGACCGATGCCGATTAAGGTACAGAGTGATTTGCCGGCAAAAAAAATACTGGAAGATGAGAATATCTTCATGATGGATGAAACGAGGGCGCTGCATCAGGATATCCGTCCTTTGCATATAGCGATTCTGAATCTGATGCCATTAAAGGAGGATACGGAGGTACAGCTGCTGCGGAGTCTGTCGAATACGCCTCTTCAGCTGGATGTGACCTTCCTGACCACGGGAAGCTATGTGGGCAGGAATACGGCGTTAAGCCATCTTGAACAGTTTTATCTGACCTATGAGGATGTGAAGAACCAGAGATTTGACGGACTGATTATTACGGGAGCTCCGGTGGAGCAGATGGAATTCGAGGAGGTTACTTACTGGAATGAGCTGTGCGAGGTTATGGAATGGTCGAAGACTCACGTTACCTCTACGCTCCATCTGTGCTGGGGCGCGCAGGCCGGCCTGTATTACCATTATGGAATCCGCAAGATTCCTCTTCCAAAGAAGATGTTCGGCGTGTTCCCTCACCGGGTGCTCAAGAGGAGGGAGCCGTTCGTAAGGGGCTTTGACGATATTTTTTACGCGCCGCATTCCAGGCATACCGAGGTGGCGGCAGAGGATATCAGGAAGAATCCGGAGCTTACGATTCTTGCGGAATCGGATGAGGCGGGCGTCTTTATCGTACTTGCCAGGGAAGGCAGACAGGCATTTGTCATGGGACACCCGGAATATGACCGGATTACACTGGACGCGGAATATAAGCGGGATCTCGCCAAAGGGCTTCCGATTGAGATGCCGAAGAATTATTATCCGGATAATGATCCGAATCAGAGGCCGTACCTGCTGTGGAGGGCGCACGCGAATACGATGTACAGTAACTGGCTGAATTATTATGTATACCAGGTAACGCCGTATGATCTGTCGGGGAAGGCGTGAAATTGCCTGATTCCGCAGGGAATCAATCATCAGGCCGGAAGGGAGGCCGCGGTGTCCGGTCAGAATCATATTTTGAAAAAAATATGGAATATCTGAACGGACCCGTCTCTTCCAAATCCGCTTATCTTTTAGTATAATAAAAGAAAGACTGTCAGGAAGGAGAGTGTAACGGAATGAAGTATAAGAAGAATTGGGATGAGACAAAGGCAAAGTTCGCGAATTACTGGAAGCATCAGAATACAGGAAGACCTTTAATGTGCGTGATTGCCAGGAAGGATCATTATCAGGATTATCCTCCGGAGCTGCTTTCAAAGGATATGGAGGATAAGTATCTGAACGCGGACAGGATTGTAGAGAGATTCCGGTTTTACTGTGAGAACCGGGAGTTCCTTGGCGAGAGCTTTCCGAATCTGAGTGTGGATTTCGGGCCGGGGTCGATGGCGGCTTATCTTGGTTCGGATATTGTTTTCAACCGGAATACGGTATGGTTCACGGAGTGCCTGGATGATCTGACGGAAGCGCCCGAGTTTATCTTTAATCCGGAAAATGAATGGTATAAGAAGCATATTGCTCTTGTGAAGAGGACAAGGGAGCTTGCCGGGGATGATTTTCTGGTATGTATCCCCGATATTATGGAGAATATTGATGTAATTGCCTCTCTGCGCGGAGCGCAGAATACCATATTCGATATGGTGGATGAGCCGGAAGAGATGGAGAAGAGAATCGGGCAGATTACCCGGATCTATCAGCAGTATTATGACAGCTTCTATGATATCGTGAAGGATAAGGAAAATGGGAGCGCCTATACGGTGTTCCAGATCTACGGAGCCGGAAGGACGGCCAAGCTGCAGTGCGATTTTTCCGCAATGATGTCTCCGGCGAACTTCAGGGACTTTATTGTGGAATCGCTGAAAGAGCAGTCCCGGAAGCTGGATCATGTCCTGTATCATCTGGACGGCCCGGATGCGATCAAGCATCTGGATGCGATTATGGAGGTGGACGGGATTGACGCCCTGCAGTGGACAAGCGGCGATCACGGCCCGGACGGAACGCTTCCGGAGTGGGATATCATCTATGATAAGGCAAGAGCGGCAGGAAAGTCGCTCTGGGTGAAGGTATACAGCGGCACGTTTGAGGACTGGATCAGAAACACAGACAGAATTGTTCAGAAATATGGCTCCCACAGTCTGTTCCTGTTCTATCCGCAGATGTCAATGGAGCAGGCCGAAACGCTGCTTGATTATGCGGATAAGCACTGGTCGGATGTGGAAGGTACCTTTAAGCCGGG
>DVNP01000038.1 GCA_018714285.1 Candidatus Caccomorpha excrementavium
GCAGTCCCTTCACCACAACGCCAAGCGGCGGCTGATCGGCAAAGCAGGCCGTTACTCTTACGCCAGTCTTCCCCGCGTTCCACAATCCATTCCCTGCGCAAATCAACCGACACTCTTTCCATTTTTTAAAATACCCTCCGTTTCTATGAATTACTTTTACTATATAAGAATCGAAGAGATCCCGCAATTAACGAAACCGTGAAATAACTGACTTATTCTGCAAAATAATGTTGCAGGCTCCTTAGCACAAGAAACAAAGCGCCGCGGCACAACCTTTCGTTATACCGCGGCGCTTTGATCGATTTTCCAGGATTCTTCCCTGAAGCTTATCTGACCAAATTGACGATCTCCTGCTTCGGCCTTACGCCGACGGATGTCTGAACAACGCTTCCGTTCTTAAATACCAGAAGCGTAGGGATACTCATAATATTGAACTTCTGCGCAAGAGCAGGCTGCTCGTCCACATTGACCTTGCCGACGATAATCTGATCGCCCATCTCCTCTGCCACCTGATCTACAACCGGAGAAAGCATCCGGCAGGGTCCGCACCATTCTGCCCAGAAATCAATCAGAACCGTCTTCTCCGCCTTCAGTACCTCCTGTTCAAAATTCTCACTCGTAATTGTCTTAACTGCCATCTTACTGTCCTCCTTTCCTGTAACCATATCGTGCGCCATACAGGCGCCTTCTTATTCTACCACATTTTACCTCGCCTGTACAAGGATTTTCGGACAATCCTTTTCTTTTCCTCCGATGCTTGACAGCACCGGTAAAACATGGTCTAATACAGACAGTACTAATTATAAAAAACCAATGGGAAACGAGGTAACTTATGACACAGGCAAAATCATATGCCGGTCTTTTTGATATCGTCCGGCAATTTGAATTCCGGGGCACTCCGGAGAGTATGATTCCCTATGGGAACGGTCATATTAATGATACCTATCTTTTGCAGACCGGAGAGGGAGAATTGGCTTATATTCTTCAGCGGATGAATCCTTCCGTATTTAAGTCTCCCCGGCTTCTGATGGAGAACATTACCGGAATCACTACCTTTCTCCGTCACAAAATAGAGGCAGAAGGCGGCGATCCGGATCGGGGCACCCTGACCTTTTTTCCCACTCACGACGGCAGAAGTTACTACATAGATGAATCGGGTATTTACTGGCGGCTCTGCTATTTTATCCGGAACACGGTCAGCTATGACAGAGTCATGAGGCCGGAGCATTTTTATCAGAGCGCCCGGGCATTCGGACATTTTCAAAAGCAGCTCTCCGATTATCCCGCTCATACGCTGCATGAAACCATTCCGGACTTTCATAACACCCCCGCCCGTTATGAACGCTTTGAGCGGGCCGTGTCCTCTGACCGCATGAACAGAGCCGAAGAGGTCCGTAAAGAAATCGAATTTCTGCGGGCGCGCAAAGAGTTCACTCATACGCTTACGGATATGCAGGCTGACGGGCGGCTTCCGCTGCGCGTGACGCATAATGATACAAAGCTTAATAATGTACTTTTCGATCAGGCAACCGGCGAGGCGGTCTGTGTCATTGATCTGGATACGGTCATGCCCGGACTGTCCGTGAACGATTTCGGAGATTCTATCCGCTTTGGGGCAAACACAGGCGCTGAGGACGAACAGGATCTGAGCAGAGTCTCCTGCGATACGGAGCTCTTTCGTCTGTATACGAAGGGATTCCTTGAAGGCTGTGACGGAATCCTTACGAAGAATGAGATCGCAATGCTTCCCGCCGCGGCGAAGATGATGACATTAGAATCCGGGATCCGGTTCCTGACGGATTATCTGGAAGGAGACGTTTACTTTAAGATTCACCGGCCGGGCCATAATCTCGACCGATGCCGCGCGCAGCTTAAGCTGGTTGCCGATATGGAAGAAAAACGGGACGTTCTGGAACAGATTGTGAAGGAGCTTTCCTGAACCGTAACCCGAAGCGGGCAGGAAACGGCGATGAAACATACAGACAGGGCGTCAGTCACAGCGATCCCTTCCGCTCCTGACTGACGCCCTGTCGTCGTTCTTATTTCAAATAATCAACGGCGGCTCTCTCGATTGCAAGGCCGTTCGTATATCTCTTCAGGAATGTGTCAAAGCCTTCCACATCCTTCGGATCCGGCTCCACAATAATCTCCGTCTGTCCGCCGAATACCCGGCTCTTAAGATAAGAATCCAGCATCTCTCCCGGCTCTCTGCGCAGCATATACCTGGCAAGCAGGGCAATGCCCCATGCGCCGCCCTCTCCGGCCGTTGTCATAACAGAGACCGGTACGTCAATCGCGCCTGCCATCAGCTTCTGCCCGACTCCGGGCGTCTTGAACAGTCCCCCGTGACCCTGAATCTTATCAAGCTCCACCTTCTCATCCTTCAGAAGAATATCCAGTCCGGTCTTAAGCGCTCCCAGTGATGTACACAGATGAACGCGCATAAAATTCGCCAGACTAAACGCCGCGTCCGGCGTTCTTACGAACAGGGGACGGCCCTCTTCAAAGCCCGTGATATGCTCGCCTGAGAAATAATTATACGCAAGCAGTCCGCCGCAGTCCGGATCGCCTTCCAGCGCCTTGTTATACAGCGTCGAAAACAGCCTGTTCATATCCGTCTCAATTCCGAAGCTCTCGGCGAATTCCCGGAACAGATTCACCCACGCGTTCAGATCGGAGGTACAGTTATTGCAGTGTACCATTGCGACCGGATCGCCGGACGGCGTCGTCACCATATCGATCTCCGGATGTACCTTCGACAATTCCTTCTCCAGAACGACCATGGCGAATACAGAGGTACCCGCAGAGACATTGCCCGTCCTTCTTGCCACGCTGTTCGTAGCCGTCATTCCGGTTCCCGCGTCGCCCTCCGGAGGACACATCGGAATCCCTGCCTTCAGCACGCCTAAGGGATCCAAAAGCCTCGCCCCCTCTTCCGTCAGAACACCGGCGTGTTCCCCGGCCGGAAGCACGCCGGGAAGGATATCCTTCAGCTTCCAGCCAAACTGCCTGTCTGCAACCAGCGCATCGAACTTCTCAATCATCCGTTCATGATACTGTCCGGTTGCCATATCAATCGGGAACATTCCCGACGCCTCTCCGACGCCGAGCACCTTGTTCCCGCTTAACATCCAGTGAATATATCCGGCCAGAGTCGTAACGAACGAGATCTCCGGCACATGCTCCTCTCCGTTCAGAATGGCCTGGTACAGATGCGCTACGGTCCACCTTTGCGGAATATGGAACTGAAATTCTTCCGTTAACTTCTCGGAGGCTTCCGCCGTAATGGTATTCCGCCAGGTACGGAACGGAACCAGCAGTGTCCCGGCAGCATCAAATGCCATATACCCGTGCATCATACCGCTGAACCCGATTGCTCCGATGGTCTCAAGAGGCACGCCGTACTGCGCCTTCACATCCTCTGCCAGGCTGGCATAGCATCCCTGCAGCCCGCTCCAGATATCCTCCAGACTATATGTCCAGATATTATTCTCCAGCCTGTTCTCCCAGTCATAGCTCCCGGACGCGATCGGCTCATTGTCCTCTCCAATCAGCACGGCTTTGATTCTGGTAGAACCGAATTCAATCCCCAGAGCGGTCTTTCCCTCTCTGATCATCCCTGCCAAGATTTCCTGTTTGGTACTCATATTAAAGTCCTCCTGATTTTTATGAAAATCATATTTGTTTTACCTGATTCTAAAATTCTTTACGTTTTTCTTAAGACAATAGTACCATCTTTACAGGATTCTTGCAAGTTAATTTTGTATATTTTTTGCTTTTGTAAGATTTACTGTACTTTGGCTCCGTCTCCGGTCCAGTACTCCTTCAGAATATAATAAGACTCCTTCAGCCGTTCATGACTCGTGACGGTCTTCCCCCAGCCCTCTAGTTCAAAAGGATTCATTCGAATCCGATATTCGCTGTTGTCGGAGCTTGCCGCCCCTACATACATTTCACTGATAGCCAGATTTTCAATGCCATAGTGCTCATAATAATCATCATGAATCAGCATTTCCGACGGAGCCGAGAAATTCAGCAGCTGCCACGGAATCCGAACCTCGACATAATCTCCGGATATTATGAAATCCGCAAGAGAATCAAACTCTTCTGAATCCGGATTCGCATTGCCATACCGCAGCTTACCCGTTTCGTACATCTCGCCTCTCGGTACAGTTAAATCAATCGCCGGAAGCGGATCCTCCAGTCTCAACGGAAAGTAGATGGGCTTAAACATCGTACTGTTGCTGTCCGGCGGATCCAGATAAGGATCCCTGGCATAATAATATTCTCCATAAGTAGACATAATCACCTCATAACGCTCCTGAACCAACAGACGGCTGTCGTCCCTCCCATGAATTACCATCAGGAAGTCACAGGCCCTCTCGAATACGACATCGTGCTCCGAACAATATGTACTGCCTGATTTGGGGCTCGTATCGATCGGAATATAAAGCGTATCGTTCTCTGAATTATATCCCTCTTTCCAGATCAGAAAATAGAGGAATTTCTCATCATATTTCATGGATAATTCCATATTCAAAGAAGCTATCACCAGATCCTCGCTACTCCATTCAGAAAGATCTCCATCCACATAGCATACGCTCTTCTCCTCCCCCGGATCAAAGGTAAGGATTCCGAAGAACTGTTCATTCGTCTGAT
>DVNP01000319.1 GCA_018714285.1 Candidatus Caccomorpha excrementavium
AAGCATGATTCTTTCATCGCTCCGGCGCCGGGCGGTAAGGTAATCATGGAATTCTCGGGCAAGGAGCTGATTAAGGGCGAGCCGGATGCTTCTTCGTTCCCGTCGGGCGGACTTCGGGCAACCTTCGAGGCAAGAGGATATACAGCATGGGATTGTACCTCGCCCGCTTTTTTAAGAGAGGATGCTGCCGGCGTTACGCTGTGTATCCCGACTGCCTTCTGCTCCTATACGGGAGAGGCGCTTGATAAAAAGACTCCTCTGCTTCGTTCCATGGAAGCGTTAAGCAAGCAGGTGGTACGTATCGTAAAGCTGTTCGGGGATCAGAATGTTACGCAGGTGACCTGTTCGGTTGGTCCGGAGCAGGAGTATTTCCTGATTGATAAAGCAAAATATCTGCAGAGAGAGGATCTCATTTTCACGGGCCGTACATTGTTCGGCGCAATGCCTCCGAAGGGGCAGGAGATGGACGATCATTATTTTGGAAGTATCAAGGAGAGGATCGCTTCCTATATGAAGGAACTGAATACGGAGCTTTGGAAGCTGGGGATTCTTGCGAAGACGCAGCATAATGAAGTGGCTCCAGCGCAGCATGAGCTTGCGCCGATTTATGCGACGGCCAATATTGCGTCGGATCATAATCAGATGGTTATGGAATGTATGAAGAAGGTTGCGGCGCGCCATGGGCTGACCTGTCTGCTTCATGAGAAGCCATTCGCGGGCGTGAACGGTTCCGGCAAGCATAATAACTGGTCCATCGTAACGAACACGGGAAAGAATCTGCTGGATCCGGGCAAGACTCAGCATGAGAATATTCAGTTTCTGCTGTTTTTATCCGCAATTCTGAAGGGTGTGGACTAGAATGCAGAGCTTCTGAGAATGTCCGCTTCCGTTCCCGGCAATGACCACAGACTTGGGGCAAACGAAGCGCCGCCCGCGATTATTTCCGTATTCGTCGGCGAGCAGCTTGAGGACGTTCTTTCCCAGCTGATCGAAACCGGCGAGGCAACGAGAAGCAAGCAGGGCGGCAGGCTGAATACGGGTGTGCACACGCTTCCGGAGCTGAGAAGAGACGCAACCGACAGGAACCGTACTTCGCCGTTCGCGTTCACGGGAAATAAGTTCGAGTTCCGTATGGTGGCATCGTCCATGTCCATCGCGGGCGTTAATACGGCGCTGAATACGATTGTTGCGGATGTGCTTGAGGATATGGCGGATGAGCTGGAGCAGGCGGAGAACTTTGATCTGGCGGTTCATGATTTGATTAAGAAGACCTTAACCGAGCATCAGAGAATCGTGTTCAACGGCAACGGTTATTCCGAAGCCTGGGTGGAGGAAGCGGCCAGAAGAGAGCTTCCGAACCTGAAGACCATGGTGGACGCCATTCCTTCCCTTGTGTCCGAAAAGACAATCCGTCTGTTCGGAAGACAGCATGTCCTCAACGAGGTTGAGCTGCGCGCCCGCGCGGAAATCCATTATGAGTTATATTCAAAGGCGATTAATATTGAAGCAAAGACCATGGTTGAGATGGCCTCCCGCAAATATATTCCGGCAGTGATTCGCTTCACAAAGGGGCTTGCGGATTCCATTAATTCCGTAAAGTCCGCTGTGGCGGATGCAGATGTCAGCGTTCAGACCGAGCTGCTTGTAAAGACCTCAAAGCTTTTGGCCGAAGCCAGGGTAGCGCTGAAGGAGCTGCAGGCATGCATAGCGGAGGCCGCGGGCAAGGAAGAAGGAAAAGAAGCGGCAGAGTATTTCAAGGATGTCGTGGTACCCGCAATGGCAAATCTGCGCGCGCCGATTGACGAGCTGGAGACGCTGGTGGATAAAGAGGTATGGCCGGTGCCGACCTATGGAGATCTTCTGTTCGAGGTGTAAATAAGAGTAGAGATATAAGTCAGAGTATAAAAAGGGAGCGGTAACGGTTCAAGGCCGGTATCGCTCCTTCCTTCATACAAAATCAGGTTATGAACGGATTAATGATATAAAGCATCCGATTCATATTTGGCTTCTGAGGTCAGATTCACTTTCAGTTTCTTAAAGGTCTTGACATCAATCTCCGACAGCATGACCGAGGTGTGTACCTGGCAGCTCGCGAGACGGGGGAGCTGTTCTAAGGCCGCTTGGGCATAAGGATTCCGGTTCGTGCTCATGGACAGCGCAATCAGAACCTCGTCCGTATGGAGCCTGGGATTGCGGCTTCCGAGATATACCGTCTTCAGACGCTGAATCGGTTCAATCGCGGTTGGAGAAATGACATGAATCTCATGCTCGATTCCGGCAAGATGTTTCAGCGCGTTCAGCAAAAGAGCGGCAGACGCGCCGAGCAGATCGCTTGTCTTGCCGGTGATGATGGTTCCGTCCGCAAGCTCCATGGCCGCGGCGGGCGATTGCCTGCGGGCGGCAAGTTCGTTCGCCGCGGTTGTAACCCTTCTGTCTGCTGTAGTGATTCCGGCCTGTTTCATGAGGAGCTCAATCTTATAGACCGGAGCGTCGCCCGCGATTCCCCTCGCGAGATCGTTCAGGGCCTGATAATAACGCCGGATGATCTCCTGACGGGAAGCCTCTTTGCACACTTCGTCATCAATGATGCAGTTTCCGGCCATATTAACGCCCATATCTGTGGGAGACTGATAGGGGTTGGAATGGAAGAGCTGTTCAAAGATTGCGGAGAGAACGGGGAATATTTCAATGTCGCGGTTATAATTCACGGTGGTCCTGCCGTATGCCTCCAGATGGAACGGATCGATCATGTTCACATCATTTAGATCTGCCGTGGCCGCCTCATAAGCCAGATTCACCGGATGCTTGAGCGGAAGGTTCCAGATGGGGAAGGTCTCGAACTTGGCATAGCCCGCGTTAATTCCGCGCGCGTGTTCGTGATACAGCTGGGAGAGGCAGGTCGCCATCTTGCCGCTTCCGGGACCGGGAGCCGTTACGACAACCAAGGGCCTGGCCGTTTCGATATAATCATTCTTGCCGTATCCGTTTTCGCTTAAAATAAGAGGAATGTTGGTTGGATAACCCTCTATCAGATAATGGATATATACGCGGATTCCGTTGTTTTCCAGACGTGATTTGAAGATATCCGCGCTTTCCTGTCCGGAATACTGGGTGATGACGACGCTGCCGACATACAGCCCGCGGCTTCTAAAGGAGTCGATCAGGCGGAGCACATCGGAGTCGTACGTAATTCCCAGATCACCGCGAATCTTGTTCTTTTCAATATCAGATGCGCTGATGGCAATTACGATTTCGGCCTGATCCGACAGCTTCATAAGCAGGCGGAGCTTGCTGTCAGGCTCGAAGCCGGGAAGTACGCGGGAGGCATGGTAATCGTCAAAAAGCTTGCCGCCGAATTCCAGATACAGCTTGTTGTCAAACATGTTAATCCGATCCATAATATGCTCGGACTGCATTTTCAGGTATTTCTGATTGTCGAAGCCGATTTTCATGATATTTTCCTCTGTTTCTGTTTTTATTCTGCAGCTTAGACGTCCGAAGGGGACCGGAAGCTGCCCTACCGTACATAACATTCAAGCTGATATTATATCACAGGAAATTTTGTTTTTCAAGGAAAAGAAAAGAAGGAAAGGTATAACACATGATTGACAAACCGCGGAAGCTGGCAATATAATAGAGAGTATGTGGCGTATGAAAAGCATGGAGCGGCTGCAGACCTGAGGAATCCGCGGGGCGCCGTGTGCGTGGTTCCGCTCAGAATAAGAACGGCGCAGAAATGAGGAAAGAATGATTCAGGCAAGTAATGTGACCTTGAGAATTGGTAAGAAAGCATTGTTCGAGGATGTCAACATAAAGTTCACAGAGGGCAACTGCTATGGTTTGATCGGAGCGAACGGAGCCGGCAAGTCCACGTTCTTGAAGATCCTGTCGGGACAGATTGAGCCTACGAAGGGGGATATTATCATTACTCCCGGACAGAGACTCTCCTTCCTGCAGCAGGATCATTTCAAGTATGACGCGTATGATGTTCTGAATACGGTTATTATGGGGAATCAGAAGCTGTATGATATTATGCAGGAGAAGGAAGCGATCTACGCGAAGGAGGATTTTACGGAGGAGGACGGAATCCGGGCGAGCGAGCTTGAGGCGGATTTCGCGACAAT
>DVNP01000320.1 GCA_018714285.1 Candidatus Caccomorpha excrementavium
AGTCTATGAGGCCAGGGTTGCCTGTCATTCCGGATATGGAGCGTATTCGTTAAAGATCGGACTGCAGAAGGAGGAGCTTGATCTCTCTGATTTGACTGAAGTAACAGATCGGTTCGAATATAACGATCAGAGCAATTTCTATTCCTTTACCGCGCCGGTTGACGGCAGGTACCGGTTTGAAATCAATGATATGATGAGCGGAATGATAGCGGCGCTGTATGTCAGGGATCAGAATGGAGAGACCGTGGCCTATTACTCCTACTGTCAGAACGGGAGCGGCGTCACAATAGACGATATGAAGGCCGGAGAGGCCTACCAGATTGAGATCGATCAGCATACCGGCCTGGGCGATTATGTCCTGAACATCGGGCGGCAGAAAGAGACGCTCGATCTGACGGGAGCGACCGCCCTGACGGATCGGATCGAATACCGGGATCAGAAAAATGTATATTCCTATACCATACCGGTGGATGGCAGATATCGGTTTGAGCTTTCGGATATGATGAGCGGGATGATCGCGGAATTATATGTGATAAACGGGTTAAGAGAAGCAGAGGCATTTAACACGTATTGCCTCAGCGGATCGGGCGTGACGCTCGACAACCTGAAAGCCGGCGATGTATATGAGATTCAGATCTGTCAGAATACGGATTTTGGAGATTATACCCTTCTGATAGGCCGGCAGAAGGAGACGGCCGATATCGGCAGGGGCGAGAGAATTCAGGATTGTATGGAGTATAAGGAGCAGAATAATGTGTATTCGTTCACGGCGGACGCTTCCGGAAATGTGAAGATTACGGTTGGCGGGATGGAGAGCGGTATGGCAGTTGAACTGTATCTGACGGATGCTCTGGGAGAGATCCTGGATTACGATAAGAACAGTACGAACGGACACGGCGTTGAGATAACGGGCGTGAGCGCGGGAGAGCATTATACCCTGCAGGTCAGGCAGAAGAATGGGACGGGAAGCTATACGCTGACCGTTGACTGAAAGGAGGGGGAAGGGAGAGTGGGAGCGGTTAAGACAGAGCTGCTTCGGCAGGCGGAGAGGATAGCGGAGGAATTCCGGGCCATCCTGAGAGAGGATGAGGAGCTGGACAGGAAATATGCCGCGAATCAGGCAGAGATTGACAGAAATTACAGAGCGAAGCTGGCCCAGTTAGAATCCGTAAAGCTTCAGAGAATAACTGCGGCAAAGGAACAGGACGGGCTGGCGCAGGCTGATATCCTGGCGGCTCTGGACGCTCTTTCGAGAGCGGAAACGGCGGCTCCCGAACGGTACAAAAGACAGTACCGCCCGTCCGGAATCTCCCCCAAAATGCCGGATTATGAAGCATTGAATGAGCTGGCGTTCAAGATTTCGGATGATTCCCTGAGCGGATCGGTTAAGCGGCTGACCGGAACCGGCGGTTATTCCTCCATGGCGGATATGACGGCCGAATATCTGAACGCTATTGAGGCGGGAAGGATGTATCTGGAAGCAGAGCGAAGGAAAAGCATGGATTATGCCGCGAGAGAGGAGGCCGAAGCGGAAGCGGATTATGCGGGAGGAACGGCAATGGCCGTTAAGCGCAGGGCGGATCTGATGTCCGAAAACGACCGGCTCCATGAGCAGGCAGAGCAGGCCTTGCAGGACAAACTGATCCGCGCGGTTAAGGATCCGAAGCTGAAGCGGTTTGATGAAGCTCTTGCGGTTTCTCTGGAAGAGTTTGGAGCCTATGACGACACTTGGACGTCCTGCGAGCCGCGCGTGTCCTGCCCGGATCAGATTATGATCGGGGCGGCTGCCGTGCCGCTTGGGATTCCCTCCCCCGCAGATTCCATGATCCGCGAGAGGATGCCGGCCGCGTATGGTTCCGGCAGAGATCTCTGCGTTCCGGTGACGGCAGATATGTCAAAGCCCCTGCGGCTGCTTGTCACGTATGAGGAGAGCCGGAAGGGAGAGGTCATGGAGGGAATACAGAGTATTCTCCTGAAATGGATCCGGTTCATGCCCATGTATTCCTTTCATATTACATACATAGATCCCGTTGATCGGGGAACGAATCTGGGACGGCTGCAGAGGCTGGAAGAGATAACGGCCTGGGATCTTTGCGGGAAGGTATATGCTTCCGGAGAGGATATTACGAAGAGGCTGCGGGAATTGGTAACGTATGTCGATATGGTGTGTTCCCGTCTGGCTGGGATCGAATCGGTCTATGATTATAACAGAAATCATGAGCCGCCGATAGAGCGGCATCTGCTTGTAATCAATGATTTCCCGGATAAGTTCGATCGCGCCGCGCAGGAGATGCTTGAAGTTCTGATTCACAATTCCGGGAAATGCGGCATCAGCATGATTTTTACGAAGAGCGGCGAGGACTTGGAGCTTCCGGGCCTGCCCGGAGATTTCCTGCGGATTCATGCCATGGCCGGCGTGACGACAATCACCATTGACGGAAGGCCATATGAATTTCGGTTTGACAGCGTATGCTCCTGCTGTGACCGGTTCCTTTCGCAGGTAACGAAGCAATATACCAGCGGGGTTCGGATTGACAATCGGTTTCGGAAGTATTTTTCGTTATCCGGTTCTTTGGAATACCGGGAATCCACGCAGTCCCTGCTCATTCCCTTTGCTCTTGACTATGCGGGACGGCTGGTTGAGCTCGAGCTTGGAGGAGCGCTGACCGCGCATGCTTTGCTGTCCGGAACAACCGGTTCCGGAAAATCGACGACGCTTCAGATGCTCATTACCTCTATTATCCTGAACTACCATCCGGATGATGTGGAATTGTGGCTGGTAGATTACAATAAGGTTGAGTTCGCGGAATATATCGCTAATCCTCCTTTGCATGTCAGATTGATTGGACTTGAGCGCGGCGCAGAATTCACCTTCAGTCTTTTAAAGAAGATTGACGGGGAGTGCCGGCGCAGAATGGAACGGTTCAAACAGGCGGGGGTCAGTGATATTACGGAATATAAGAAGACCTTCGGCGTCCGGTCGCTTCCCAGAATGATCCTGATTATTGATGAATTTCATCAGATGACTCAGGCCATTCAGAATGAACCGGAATATGTTATGATCCTGGAAAATATTCTCTCGGAATACCGAAAGTTCGGCCTGTCCTGCGTGCTTTGCGACCAGGCAATCAGCGACGGGCTGCGGGGACTGACAGAGAAGGGCAGAAAGCAAATCCGCGCCAGGCTGGCGATGGCGAATGATTTGCCGGAGATCAGGGAAACGCTCGCGGTTGACAGCAGCTATTATGATGATGCTCTGATGAACAAAATCAATCACATGGACAAGGGAGATGTCATTTTTAAGAGAAGGGTCCGGGACGAGGCAGGAGATGTTCGGACGGTACTTGACCGGTATCGGACGGTGCTTGTAACCAGGGAGGAAAGAGCGGCATGCACCGCCTGGGCGAAACGCCGCGCAGGCTCTTATACGAAGAAGGAGCTTATCATTGTGGACGGGAAGGGGAGGAAGCGGTTTGACGAAAGCGCGGTTGAACAATACGAAGCGGAGCATGGCGGACCGTCTCCGTCCCGTATTCCGGTCTATGTGGGAACTCCGGCGACGCTGGATCCGTGCTTTTGCTTTACGCTGCAGGACAGACTGGATTCCAACATTATGATAATCGGCGCTGATACGGAAATGAGAGCAGGCATGATTCTATATACAATCAGCTGCTTTGCCAGAATTCCGGAGTATGAGGTTATGATCTTTGCCGACAGGAAGGATGAATTGTATCTGCAGTTCAGGGGAGAGCTGGAGTCATTGACGGACGGCCGGATTCATATCGTGGAGGAGCCGGAGGAAATGTGCTCCTATATCTTTGGATTGTTGGATCGGAAAAAGAATGACAGTCAGATAAAGACTCTGATGGTCTGGCTCGGGATAGAATCCATCGGCGCGGATTTCGGCATGTTCCCGAAAAAGCCGGATAAACAGGAGATTCACAAGACACAGGACAATCATGCCATAAACAGCCTGATAGACGAAATCGACTCCATGCTGGCTAAGCTGGATGAAGGTGATAACAGAATATTAGAGAGCGCCGGTATGCCGGAAGAAACCGCTGCAGGCGGCGCGTATGACG
>DVNP01000321.1 GCA_018714285.1 Candidatus Caccomorpha excrementavium
CAGTACTTTCATAATTACCCCCTTGCCGTTTCAATTTTCAGGACATTGTTATTATATCTCAATCCCCCGACCGTGTAAATGTCAAAAACATGCTAAAAACACGTCAATTTGTCGCACAAGTGCCATAATCGACGTGTTTTTTGTTTTTATTTTGATAAATAATTTTTCATATTCTTTAATGCTGATTTTTCCAGACGGCTTACCTGCGCCTGAGAGATATGGATCTCCTCTGCAACCTCCATCTGAGTCTTGCCCTGGAAAAACCTGAGCCGTATGATATGGTTTTCTCTAGGCGGAAGCTTCTCCATGGCTTCTTTTAAGGATATCCCTTCCACCCAGTTATCCTCTTTATTCTTTTTGTCGCTGACCTGATCCATAATATAGAGGGTATCCCCTCCTTCCGTATAGACCGGTTCATATAAGGATACCGGACTTTGTATGGCATCCATCGCGGTTACAATGTCGCCGGAGGGAATTCCGGTCGCCTCTGAAAGCTCCTCAAGTGTTGGCTCTTTATTGTTTTGTCTGCGGAATTCCTCTCTGGCATAGATTGCTTTATATGCTGTATCACGCAGGGAACGGCTGACGCGGATCGCGTTATTGTCCCTTAGGTACCGCCTGATCTCGCCGATTATCATAGGAACCGCATAGGTTGAAAATTTAACTCCCTGCGACGTATCAAAATTATCGATTGCTTTCATCAATCCGATACAGCCTATCTGAAACAGATCGTCAACATTCTCGTTATTGCCTGAAAATCGCTGAATGATACTGAGAACCAGCCTTAAGTTACCTTTGATATATATCTCTCTGGCCTCCTTATCGCCCTTTTTAATCCGTTCAAAGAGCTCTTCCTTTTCCTTTGCCTTCAATAGAGGAAGCTTTGCCGTATTAACACCGCAGATCTCAACCTTATAAAGAGCCATTCCGAAACCTCCATCATCATTCGATATACTATAATGATGTCCGTTTCCATGCCCTTTATACCGGCCGTTCCCTTGTAATAATTACCAGCCTATCTGTCCCATTTATCACACAGACTGTTAATCTGATCCGCGAATTTCGCGAGATCCTTATTCGCTCCGCCTTCGTTATGCGTAATCACCGTCATCAGTCTCCTGCCGGCTGCCACAAGCCTTGCATAGACCGTATTCTCCGCCTGCTTCGTTCTTTGAATCTTCTTCACCGGCTCCGCCGCCCTCATGCATACGCCGGCCTTCAGCTCATAGGTTGATCCGGAATAGGGCGCTTCCGCCTGATAGCCCAGGCCGATGAGCGTCCTGGTGAATTCCTCACACACATCGTCTTCTCCGTGTACCACAAAGACCACCGGCTTCTTTTCAAACGCGCCGATCCATTCCAGCAGGCCCTCCCGATCCGCATGGCCGCTGATGCCGTCCAGCTTCTGAATCCGCGCCCTTACCTCAATGCCCTCGCCGAACAGTCTTACTTCCTTCGCTCCCTCAAGCAGAGAACGCCCCAGAGTCCCGACCGCCTGGTATCCGACAAACAGCACGGTACACTCCGGTCTCCACAGATTATGCTTGAGATGATGGCGGATTCTTCCTGCCTCACACATTCCAGACGCAGAGATAATGACCTTCGGCGTCTTGTCAGCATTAATCCGTCTTGAGTCATCTCCCGTCACGGACAGCTTCAGTCCCGGAAAGCGGATCGGGTTAATCCCCCGGTTCACCAGATCCATTGCCTCTTCGTCAAAGCATGAAGCCATATTCTTCGTAAAAATCCCTGTTGCCTCGATCGCCAGAGGACTGTCAAGATATACTTCAAAATCCGGATTGGAAGCAACCAGCCTATCCTGCTTGATCTTTCTGATAAAATACAGAAGCTCCTGCGTCCGTCCTACCGCAAAGGAAGGAATCACTACGTTCCCGCCACCCGCAAGCGTGGTGTCGATCACTCTGGCAAGCTCAGAAATATAATCGGGCGATTCCGAATGGCTCCGGTTGCCATAAGTGGATTCCATCACCACATAATCCGCTTCACGCAAAAATCTTGGATCTTTAATCAGCGGCTGATTCGTATTGCCGATATCTCCGGAGAATACGATCGTTCTGGTTACCCCGTCCTCTTCCATCCACAGCTTAATGCTTGCCGAACCGAGGAGGTGGCCGACATCAGAAAAACGCGCCGTAACTCCCTCGCAGATCGGCACCATCTCTTCGTATTCGCACGATACGAACAGCTCTAATACTCCTTCCGCGTCCTCCATGGTATAAAGGGGCACATATTCGTCCCGTCCTGCCCGCTTCGCCTTACGGTTGCGCCACTCCGCCTCGAACATCTGAATATGCGCGCTGTCGCGGAGCATAATGCCGCACAGATCCCTGCTGGCCGGCGTTGTAAATACCTTTCCGCGAAACCCTCTCGCGTATAATAACGGCAGAAGGCCGGAATGATCAATATGAGCATGCGTCAAAAGAACATAATCCACATCGCCCGCATGAACGGGAAGCTCCTGATTCTCGAACTTATCCACTCCCTGCTCCATGCCGCAGTCAATCAGCAAGGTCTTGCCGCAAACTCCCAGGCAATGACAGCTGCCGGTTACCTCATGATCCGCTCCGATAAATGTCAGTTTCATCCGATTGTCTCCTTTCTCCTTGTCTTACTTCATTCTACCATTATCCGGAGAGGAATACAATCTTATTCCATACAGCGCAGCATTTCTTTCTTCAGCCGCTTAATAATCTTCTTCTCAAGTCTTGAAATATAGGACTGCGAGATTCCGAGCATATCCGCGACCTCCTTCTGCGTCCGTTCCGCGCCGTCCCTGGTATTCAGCCCGAAACGCAGCTTAACAATAATTTTCTCCCGGTCGTTGAGCTTCGACAGGGCTTTGAACAGCAGCTTTCTGTCCACCTCATCCTCCATGTTCCTTGATATTACATCATCCTCCGTTCCCAGAATATCAGAAAGCAGAAGTTCATTACCGTCCCAGTCCACATTCAGCGGCTCGTCAATCGATACCTCCAGGCGTGTTTTATTATTTCGCCTCAGATACATCAGGATCTCATTC
>DVNP01000039.1 GCA_018714285.1 Candidatus Caccomorpha excrementavium
ATTCGTCAGCTTATAAGTATCAATCAGTGTTCTTGCAATCAATCTCGGATCCCCGAGCTCTTCCAACACCCTTTGTTCTCCCTTCACGGCAGACTGAGAATCAATATACTCTTTATAATATTGTACATTTCCCGCAATCTCCGAAGCAGGCATCTCGCCCTCCATCGAATCCTGCAGGGTCTTTAAAAATTCCGTACGGTTCATCCAATTCCTCCTGAAAACCAATCAAACCCATGTCCTGCTTCATTGTATCACAAAAACCAATGTAGCGTAAATACAAGAATTGATTAAGTTTTCATGAAATCACTCTTAACCCGGTGATTTCATCCGAATTTATCCCATACGGACTTACTCCGTACGGAGCGCAACCACCGGATCCTTTCTTGCAGCGCTTTTTGACGGTATAATTCCGGAGAACAGCGTCAGTCCCATACTGATCAGCACCAGAATCACCGCAGTCGGAATCGGAAGATATGCGCTCAGGCTGTTTATTCCGGTCAGATGATGAAGGATCATATTAATCGGAATACACAGAAGATACGTAATCAGCACACCCAGCGCTCCGGATGTGAAACCGATAATCATGGTTTCCGCATTGAACATACTGGATACATTCCGCTTGGAAGCTCCAATCGCGCGCAGAATTCCGATCTCCTTCGTTCTCTCCTGCACCGAAATCAGCGTGATAACACCAATCATAATAGAAGATACAATCAAAGAGACCGCCACAAACGCAATCAGGACATAGGTAATTGCATTAATTACCGTCGTCACAGAGGACATAAGCAGTCCGACATAATCCGTATAGGAAATCTGTTCCATTTCATCCGCCGTCTCATTATAATCCGCAATCGCATCCTCTATCACCTCTTTATTCTCAAAAGAAGAAGCATACAGATTGATTGCGGCCGGCTCCTCCGGATCAACATAACCAAGCTCACGCAGGTTGCTCTCATAATCAGCTTCCGAGAACTCCAGCACCTCATCATAATACTGCTCGAACTGCTCCGCCGTATAAGTCTCCACTGCCATATCAAGCGCATAGGCGAGCTGTTCCGTACTCATCGTACTCATCTGAGCCTGAACTCCCTGCGCATACTGCTCCCGGTACTGCTCTGCGGCCATCTCCAAGAACATGCCGTAAAGCTCTTCATCGCTCATGGAAGAGGTGTACTCTAAGATCTCGTCGCTGCTCATGCCGGTCTGCCCCGCGATGGCCTGCGCCATTGTCTCTTCCAATTCGGCTCTCTCCATATCTCCCACCATCTGATCCACAGCCTGATCAATCTGTTCCTGCGAAGGGATACTCATGATGCGGATATAAGCCTCTGCCTTGCCCTCTTCATCCAGATCCGCAAGATATGCCCTGAACTCCTCTTCCTTCTCGGCCCGAGTCAGATCACTGGCAGTCTCTCTGAACGGCAGTCCGTTAAAGATATCAATATCCGGGTTCGCAAGCTGCGCGGCAACAGAATCCGCTTCTTTTGCGTGTTCCATAATATATTCCGTCAGTTCGCTGGTATAACCGATGGTTCCTGTCAGCATGGAAGACGACGCGTCTTCATTCGGACGGATAATTCCGGACACCTTTAAGGAGATGCCGTTATCATAAAGATATTTCAGCCCGGCAGAGGTTTCCCTCAGATCCACATACAGCCCCGTGTTCTCATCCTCCACATAGCAGTCGGAATTCAGGATAACCCGGAATTCCATATCACATATCTCTTCATAGGTCCAGCTCTGCTGCTCCACCTCAAGCTCCGTCTGATTCATGGCAGCCGTCATAATCTCATCGATTTCTTCCTCTGATTTCAGGCCGAGCGCGTAGAGCGTCATATCATCGATTTCATTATTCTCATCCACCACCAGAACAATCTCGTTATATTCGGTCGGCCACGAACCATATATCACATCATACTGATTCTCCAGAAGAGGACTCACCAGACTTCCATTCTCTCCGGACAGCATTTCCTCCCACAAAGAGCTTCCGGAAGACATCATGGACATCCCCGAGCTCTCCGTCATGCTGCTTAACGAGGACATATCCATTCCGAAATATTCCAGGAGCAGATCCTGCATCAGTTCCTGGGAATCAGAGCGCAGAATCGTGCCGTCCACATTCTCGGTATACACGAGCAGATCCAAATCATACGTATACTGAATTCCGCTGACAGCGTCGCGCAGATTATTCTCATTCTCCGGATCCATCCAGACATCCTCGATATAAGCCTTAAAGGTACGAAGATCATTCTGCATTGTCTCTGTCGAATTCAGCGCATTAACCAGATCATACATCATTGGCTTCTGATATACGGCATCCGTCTCATGCTCCGTATCGGAATGCGCCATTCCCATGAAGCTCTGCATCAGAGAGGTCAGATCCATTGACTGGGATTGAAGCGTCAACGGATAGGAAGCCAGCGTATCCTCCTGCACCAAATCAATATAGGAGGTCGTACCATGTGACACGGCATAAATCAAAGCAATTCCGATAATGCCGATGCTGCCTGCGAAGGAGGTTAGCGCCGTGCGTCCCTTCTTGGTGAACAGGTTCTTTAAGGAGAGCCCGAAGGATGTGCCGAAGGACATGGAAGGCTTCTTCCCCTGCTTTGGCGCCTTTTCTTCCTTTGCCGACTCCTTTAGCTGTCCCAGCTCTTCCTTTGTCAGCGGATTGGAATCTCCCGTAATCACACCGTCCAGCATCCGGATAATCCGGGTCGAATACCGGGTCGCAAGATCTGGATTATGAGTTACCATAATCACCAGACGATCCTCGGCAATCTTCTTAAGAATTTCCATAACCTGGACGCTGGTTTCCGTATCAAGCGCTCCCGTCGGCTCATCCGCAAGAATAATATCCGGATTATTCACAATTGCCCGGGCGATCGCCACACGCTGCATCTGCCCGCCCGACATCTCGCCGGGCTTCTTCCTGAGCTGGGACGAAAGCCCCACTTCCTCAAGCGCCTTCTTCGCCCGTTCCCTGCGTTCCGCCTTCGATACTCCTGATAAAGTAAGAGCAAGCTCCACATTCTGCAGCACCGTCTGATGCGGGATCAGATTATAGCTCTGAAAAACGAATCCAATCGAATGATTCCGGTAGGCATCCCAGTCCCGATCTCTAAAATCCTTCGTAGAACGGCCGTTAATCACCAAATCCCCCTCCGTATACTGATCCAGCCCTCCGATAATATTCAGCATGGTTGTTTTGCCGCAGCCTGACGGTCCAAGCACCGATACGAATTCCGAATTCCGGAATGTGAGGCTGATTCCCTTCAGAGCCTCTACGGTCTCTCCGCCTCCCGGATATTCTTTTTTAATATCCTTTAGTTCAAGCATAAACCTATCTTCCTTTCTATTAATAACTCCGCCGCTCAGCCCGGACCATCCGCAGGAAGCTCTGCCGTAAAGACCGTCCTGCCTTCCCCGCTTCTAACGGATATGCTTCCCTGATGCAGCGTAAGTACTCTCTTCACAATCGCAAGTCCGACGCCGCTTCCTTCTAAGGAATGCGACTCGTCTACCTGATAAAACTTATGAAATATCTTCTCTATACTTTCCTCTGGTATCACGCTGCCCATATTGGCGACGGATACCCATATCGTTCCGTCATATTCCCTGATCTCCACTTCGATCACCGCGCCGTCCGGCGAGAACTTGATCGCGTTGTCCAGCAGGTTAATCCATACCTCCCTTAACAGTTCCTCATTCGCCGATATCATATACTCTCCGAATTCCAGCTGAAATGAGAGCCCCTTCTTCTCCCATTTCCGTTCCAGCAAAAGCACACATCCACGCAGCTGCTCAGACAGGTTAAATTCCGTAACATTCGTCAGTATGGCCTGATTCTCCACCCGGGTCAGGTTCAGTACGTTCGTTGCCATACGCGAAAGCCGTAAGGACTCCTCCTCAATAATATCCAGGTATTCCTCTCTCTGCTCCTCCGTCAGGTCCCCTCTCTTAAGCAGCTTCGCAAAGCCCGCAATCGATACGATTGGAGTCTTAAATTCATGAGAAAAATTATTGATGAATTCCGATCTCAGCATCTCGGTATTCTCAAGCTCCTCTGCCATCTTATTAAAGCTGTCCGCCAACTCTTTCATCACCGGCTTCTTCCCAAATATCCCCGGAAAATGAATCCGAACTTTAAAGTTTCCTTATCATAATGGTAATGCCGGCAAGCAGCACGGTCAGGAACAGAATACAAAATATAATAACCGAAAATATCAGGGTTAATGCCAGACGCTTTCTTTGCCTGATTGGTCTCATATCTTCTTTACCGCCCTGTATCCGAGTCCTCTCACGGACTCAATCTTGAATTCCTCATAATCCGCGAACCGCCTGCGAAGCCGTCCGATATGCACGGTAACGGTTTCCCAGCCGGTTTCACTGTCCGCCCCCCAGATCTCATCCATCAGCTGGATGCGCGTAAAGATCCGCCCCGGGTACGACAGCAGCTTATACAGCAGCAGGAATTCCTTCTGAGGCAGCTCTGTAACCTCCCCGTTCTTTGTTACGGTAAGAGAATCATAATCCAGCACCACATCTCCGATTACGATTCTTCTCTCATCCGCGATTTTCGTCCTCCGAAGCAGCGCCCGGATACGAAGCAGCATCTCCTCCTCGTCAATCGGCTTGGTCATATAATCATCCGTCCCGGCGAGAAAGCCCTTCTTCTTATCCTCAGGAAGCTGCTTTGCGGAAATCATCAGGATGGGAAGCGTACTCTTCCCATCCCGCAGCGTTTCCGTGAATTCATACCCATTCATATTCGGCATCATGACATCCAGGACAATTAGATCAACATATTCCCGGTCCATGATTTCCAGCGCCTCGTTCGCGCCTGCCGCGGTCAGTACCGTATAATTCTCCGCTTCCAGCACAGCCTTAAGCAGGCGCCTTGTATTCTTATCATCATCCACTACCAGAATCCGGACCATGCCGTCATCCCTCCGTCTTCTTAAACAGACCTTCCAGAACGGCCGCGCAGCCTTCCAGTCCAAGCCGCCCGCTGTCAAGGACAATCTCATAATTCCGGAAATCATCCCATTTCTTTGCCGTATTGGCATAATAGTAATTCGCCCGCTTTTTATTATACCGCTTTCTGGTTGATTCCGCATTCTCCGGGGCAATGCCGTATTCCCGGACGATTCTCTCCCGTCTGGCCTGCTCATCCGTACAGCGGATATAGACCCGGATTACATCCCCTCGTCCTTTCAGCGCCTCCTGCGCGCAATGTCCCAGAAAGATCGCCCGTCCGCGCGACGCCAGCTGCCGGATAATCTGCTGCTCCGCAACATAAATATGCCCGTCATGCATCAGCATCTCCATATTGCCGGTATTAGCCTGCCCCATTAAGAACAGCGAATAGAGGAAACTGTTCGTTACCGTTTCTTCATATTGCTGAATATGCTCAATTGACAGATGATACTGCTTCGAAACCTCTGTAAGAATCTCATGCCCATAGCACGGAATCCCTGTGAGTTCCGAAAGAATGCGTCCGATTTTCGTTCCCCCGCTTCCGTATTCCCGTTCGATTGTAATATAATTTACTTTCACTGACCTTTATCCTCCCTTCGTTATGATGCTTTCTCAAACTGACTGTTGTACAGCTCCGCATAGAAGCCTCCTTTTGCCAGCAGCTCCTCATGAGTACCGCTCTCAATGATATTGCCGTCCTTCAGGACCAGAATCAAATCCGCGTTCTTAATCGTTGAAAGCCTGTGCGCAATCACGAACGAGGTTCTGTTCTTCATCAGCTCATCCATCGCGTTCTGTATAACAAGCTCCGTGCGCGTATCCACCGAGCTTGTCGCTTCGTCCAGGATCAGCATCGGCTTGTCCGCTATCATCGCGCGTGCAATGGTAAGCTGCTGCTTCTGTCCCTGGGAAAGATTCACCTGATCATTGAGTATAGTATCATATCCGTGCGGCAACGTACGGATAAAATGATCCAGTCCGACCGCCCTGCAGGCATTCTGCATGGTCTCGTCCGATACATTCTGCATACAGTAGACCAGATTCTCCCTTACGGTTCCCTCGAACAGCCACGTATCCTGAAGCACCATACAAAATTGATCGTGGACATTCTCACGCGTCAGTTCGCCCGTCGGCACACCGTCTATCCGGATCTCCCCGGCTTGTATCTCATGGAACCGCATCAGCAGATTCACGATAGTCGTCTTCCCGGCTCCCGTCGGACCGACGATCGCAATCTTCTGTCCCGGCTTCGCCTCTGCCGAGAAATCCTTAATGATAACGTGATCGGAGTCCTCGTAACCAAAGCGGACATGCCTGAATTCCACATAACCCTGCGCTTTCCCAAGCTTCTTTGTCTTCCCGCTCTCATCCGGAATTTCCTCGGCTCCGAGGAATTCAAAGATTCTCTCTCCCGCAGCGGCTGCGGACTGCATGGCCTGCGCCGCCTGCGCAAGCTGCGACATGGGCTGGGTAAAATAGCGCACATACATCATGAACGCGACAATTACGCCGAAGGATATTCTTCCGTTCATAACCAGCATGGCGCCTGCCACACACACGGCCACATAACCGAAGTTCCCGATAAATGTCATAATCGGCATCATAAGTCCCGACAGCGCCTGCGCCCTGAATCCGCTGTCGCGCAGATTCTCGTTCATTTTTACAAAGGTATCCTTCGCCGCCTTCTCTCCGTTATACGCCTTCACAACCGTATGACCGGCATAGATCTCCTCGATATGTCCGTTCAGCTCGCCCAGATGCTTTTGCTGGCGAGTGAAGTATCCCTGCGAATGTCCCATAATCACAAACATCAGGACGAATCCAATCAGCGAGGCAAGGACGGCCGTAACCGTCAGAATCACATTAGTCGTCAGCATCATGATCAGAGAGCCAATCAGCAGCGTAGCGGCAGATACCATGGTTCCTATGCTCTGGTTCATTGACTGCGCAATGGTATCCACATCATTCGTGACGCGCGACAGAATATCTCCTGTGGATGTACGGTTATAGAACCACATGGGAAGACGGTTGATCTTTCCGGAAATATCCGTTCTGAGATTCTTTGACAGCTTCTGCGTAACATATGCCATAATCCATCCCTGACACAACGACAGCAGGAAGCTTGCAGCATAGAACGCAATCAGCGTAAAGCCGATTGACATAATCGCTTCCATATCGAGATCCCCTAATATTCCTTCCCCAATCAGATCCGTCATGTCAGAGAGTCTGTCCGAATCCATTATATATTGATTTCTGCGCATTATGCAAGCTCCTCCTTTGACAATTGCGAATAAGCAATCTGACGATAGACCTCACAGCTCTTCATCAGCTCCTCATGGGTTCCTATTCCCGCCATTCTTCCTTCATCCAGCACAATAATCCGGTCTGCATCCCGAATCGTTCCGATCCGCTGCGCCACAATCAGCTTCGTGGCATCTGCGCATTCTGTTTTCAGGGCATCGCGAAGCGCTCTGTCCGTCCGGTAGTCAAGCGCGGAGAAGGAATCATCAAAGATCAGAATCTCCGGATTGCGGCAGATTGCGCGGGCGATTGAGAGTCTCTGCTTTTGCCCTCCTGACAGATTCGAGCCGCCCTGCGCGATAAAGCCTTCATATCCGCCCTCCATTGCTTCTACAAAATCCGCGGCCTGTGCCGTATCGACAGAATCCACCACATGACTGTCAAGATTATCTCTGCCGTTATCTCCGTACGCAACATTCGATCGCACAGTTCCGCCAAACAGAATCGCCTTCTGTGATACGTAGCCGATTTTATTCCGGAGCGCGTACTGCGTATAATCCTTCACATTCCTGCGGTCAACCAGCACCTCTCCCTCCGTTGCGTCATAGAATCGGGGAACCAGGTTAATCAGGGTGCTCTTCCCGCTTCCGGTTGAGCCGATAAAGGCAACGGTCTCTCCCTTCTTAGCCTGGAAGCTGATGTTATGAATGACATATCCCTCCGAATCCGGATAACGGAAGCTGACATTCCGGAATTCCACTTCGCCCTTTGCGCCCGGTACCGATTCCGTCACGGTTCCGTCAACAATAGCAGGGCTGGTATCCAGCACCTCCCTGATACGTCTGGCGGCCACGGATGCACGGGGCAACAGGATGAATATGACAACAAGCATCATAAATGCCATTACTACCTGCATAGCATAAGAAGAGAATACAACCATATCCGAAAAGATTGTCAGTCTGTCCGGCAGAGCGGCATTCTGTATCAGAACGGCTCCAATCCAGTAGATCGACAGCGAAAGTCCGTTCATGATCAGCTGGATCGACGGCATCATGGAAGCCATGACCCTGCTCGCGTACAGATGCGTATCTGTCAGGTCTTTATTCGCCTTTTCGAACTTGGCTTCCTGGTATGCCTCCGCATTATACGCCCGGATTACGCGCAGGCCGGTCAGATTTTCACGGGTTACACGGTTAATGGAATCCGTCAGCTCCTGCAGCCTGCGGAACTTCGGGAGCGCGAAAAATACGCAGATTCCCACAATCAGCAGCAGACAGATCACGGCCGCGCCGGTAGACAGCGTCCATTCAGTACTCTTTCCCGAGATCTTGGCTATCGCCCAGACCGCCATAACCGGAGCCTTAATCATGGACTGCATACCCATGACGATCAGGGACTGCACCTGCGTCACATCGTTCGTGGAACGGGTAATCAGGCTGGCGGTTGAGAATCCGCCGATTTCCTGCATGGAGAATGACTGCACCTGATCGAACAGCTTTCCCCGGAGGCTTGCGCCGAAATTAGATGCAAGCCTTGCCGCCCCGACAGAGACAACCGCCGCAGATAATAAGCTCCCCAAGGCGCAGGCGAGCATCTTGCCGCCTGCAAGGAGAATATCACTCATGCTGCTTCCTTCCGTCTGAACCAGTCTGGTAATCTCCGACATATAATCGGGCAGCTTCAGATCAAGCCAGACCTGGGCAACAATAAACCCAACACACACTGCAAACAGCAGCCAGTCTTTTTTTGTTACATTTTTCAATATCAGTTTTGGCATAATTCCTCCTTCTATATCATCTTGATTGTTTTCTCAAAGAAAGAATACCCCAAAAATCTAAACTGAAACGAAACAAATCCCGCTCCTGTCAAAAAATCAGGAAACAGGCATAGAAAAAGTGGCCGCGCCCGGAGGCATGGCCACAGTATCATTTCATCTGACTTTACTTAAAGCTGTTTTCTTTTACAGCCCGCGCAGTCTCCCTCACAGCAGGAGCAGTACCTGCCGCTCCGGATCTGCCGGATCTTTTTGTATATCACATAAACGGCCCATGCAGCGATGAGCCCTCCGATTACAATCTCAGCCATATCACCCTCCTATAAGAACAGGCTTCCGATCTGGAATACCAGCGTTGAGACCAGCCAGGCGCAGCCAAGCTGAAGCACGATGCTGACTCCGGTCCATTTCCACGACTTCAGTTCTCTGTGTATCATCGCCAGCGTTGCAATGCACGGAACATACAGCAGGCAGAATATCATCAGAGAGTATGCATTCAGGGCGCCGAAGCCGTAACCTGACAGGATTCCCGTCAGTCCGGCCATTCCCTCCGGCGAATTAATATTCGCAATGCCGAACAGTACAGCAAAGCTTGATACCACAACCTCTTTGGCAGCAAGTCCCGAGATCAGGGCAAGCGCAATCTGCCACATACCGAGTCCCGCCGGGGCAAGAAGCGGAGCAAGTACCCGCCCGATTGCCGCCCCGAAGCTTTCCGACATATCCTGCGTCATTCCCTGCATTCCGAAATTCAGAAGGAACCAGATGAAGATAGAGGCCACAAAAATCGTCGTTCCCGCCTTGGTCAGATAATCCTTCACCTTATCCCAGACATAGATTGCAATTGTTCTTGCGTTCGGCGTCTTATATTCCGGCAGCTCAATCAGCAGAGGATTCATTCCCCCTGAATGATCCGCCTTATGAAGCAGGAACGCAACCAGAACCGCAACCGCCATTCCGATAACATACATGGAAAATGCGACCGGCATCGCCGCGCGTCCGAAGAACATATCGGCGAACAGCACATACACCGGAAGCCTTGCCGAGCACGACATGAACGGCGTTACCAGCACGGTCCTCCTGCGATCCTTCGGATCCTCCAGCGCCCTGGATGCCATGACCGCGGGAACCGTACATCCGAAGCCCAGTATCATCGGAATGAAAGCCCTTCCCGACAAGCCAAGCTTGCCCATCAGGGAGTCCATCACATAGGCCACACGCGACATATATCCGCTGTCCTCCAGCAGCGCCAGCGCCAGGAACAGAATGAAGATGTTAGGCAGGAAAGTAAGCACTCCTCCCACGCCGCTGATAATTCCGTCCACAATCAGGGAACGCAGCATCTCTCCTGCGCCCAGAGCCTCAAGCCCTCCCGACACAGCCGCGTTCACCTGATCGAGCGCCGCTTCAAAATACCCCTTCAGCCAGTCCCCGATGGTAAAGGTAAAGAAGAAGACCACGGCCATAATCAGAAGGAAGCACGGAATGCCCGTAACATTGCCTGTCAGCCATTTGTCAATCTTATCCGTAGCCTCGGCCTTCTTATTCTTATTTACCAGACATTCCTCAACAATCTCTTCGATAAAATCATATTTCTGGTTAATAATATCCGACTCGTAGCTCCGGTCAATGATATCGGAGAAATCCAGTCCGCATTCCGCCGTAATCTCCTCATCCATCTCCAGCAGCTTAATTGCATACCAGCGATAATTTTTTGACTTAATCTTACCTTCGGAACGCAGCCTGAGAATAATTGCGTCAATCTTATCCTCAATCTCATCGTTGTATACTACCGTATACTCCTCATGGTGCTCATGCCTGTGACGGCTTGCCTCCTTCTCGGGATGATGATGCTCCAGATTATTATCCTTCCTCTTATCCTTATGGTGGGCTACCGCATGCATCAGAATATCAAGCCCCGTCCTTCTTCTGGCCGAGACCGGAATCACCGGAATTCCCAGCATCTCCGGAAGCCGGTGCATATCAATCTCCATTCCGCGCTCTTCCACAATATCCATCATGTTCAGCGCAAGAATCACCGGCTTACCAAGCTCAATCAGCTGCAGGGTCAGATACAGATTCCGCTCGAGCGCCGACGCGTCCGCCACATCAATAATCACGTCCACATCCGATTCCAATATGTACTGCCTTGTCAGCTTTTCTTCCATTGTGTAAGAGGTAAGGCTGTAGATTCCCGGAAGGTCCACCAGCTTAAATACATGATCATGATACTTCATGGCTCCTTCCTTCTTCTCTACCGTAACCCCCGGCCAGTTCGCCACCTTCAGCCTCGCGCCCGTATATGCATTAAATAACGTCGTCTTCCCGCAGTTCGGATTCCCGACAAAACCAACCTGTAATTCCTCGCCCATTCAGCTCTCCCCCTTTTCTTCCACCGCAACTGCTCCGGTAATCCCCGCGCCGAACGCGAACCGGGTTCCTCTTACCTTCACTACCATGGAACCGTTATGCTTTTTATTCATGATCAATACCGTGGTGCCGTTCGTCATTCCAAGCGCCTCCAGCCGGATCTTCGCCGCTCTCCCAAGGCTTACATCCACAACCCGATATCCCTTCCCCTTCTCTCCGTCACGCAGCATCATACCCCTGCCCCGCCTTTCCTACGCAAGTATATTCTAAATGATAACAATTATCATTTATGTCTTGATTATACTTCTATCTTACATTCTTGTCAACTGCTGTCTGATATTCGGTAAAAACCGATATATGGCAGAAGCGGGGAAAGTCCGAAGAAGACCGCGGCAGGCAGCGTCAGACTATTTTTGAAGCTCCTTTGCTATTAATATGATTAAATCAAGCTGGCTGTCTGACAGTTTTTTTAATTCCTCGGCAGCGGTGTTCCATTTTACGGGATTGACCGCAGAGTCGTCGAAGAATTCTGCCGGCGATATTCCTAAATATTCACAGATATAGAAGAAGGCCTGCATGGATGGGAATGCAAGCTTGTTCTCGATTCGATTAATGTAGCTTCCGTTCTGTCCGATGGCCAGACTCATCTCCCGCGCAGACACGTTCTTCTGGGCGCGAAGGAAAGAGAGTCTTTCAGCAAAAAAGTCTTCATACATAAGCGGTCTCTCCTTTCCGGTTGAGTTATTATATGTTATATAAGTGAAAAGAATAGGATAAACAATATCAAGAATTGCTTGACGTGAGATATTTAATATCTTATAATGTAAAAGAGTAAGATATTAAAAGTTTTTTAAAAAAATTGGATATAGACATATTCTGTCATTCTAAAATCGTGTAATGGGGTTGACACAGACTGGAGGGAGTTATGAAAGAAGAATTCAGAAGAGATAAGGTAGCAAGAGTTCTGGGAATCTACACCAAATTAATAAACGGCTGTCTTATCAACAAATCAGATGAAGCACAAAATTACGGCGTAAATGAGCGGAGCATTCAAAGGGATATTGATGATATCAGAAATTATCTGGAGAATGATACGTTGAATGGCGGATATTTTAATTCCGTGCTGTATGATCGGGCCAAAAAGGGCTATCGCCTGGAGCAAATCAGAAAATAGAGTGTATTATGATTGTATTGGGTCTTTGATCCACCTACATAGATCCACATACATAAAATAATTATAAGGAGGAACAGTAGCATGAATCA
>DVNP01000322.1 GCA_018714285.1 Candidatus Caccomorpha excrementavium
GATCCCTTGTCAGCTTTCTGGCGTTAATATTTTCCTTTTCCATAAGAAGTAAAATCCGATTGATAACCGACATAATGGCCTCCTTCCCTCAGGGTATTCGTAAAGAATCCTACTCTGCGAAATACCAGGAATTCCCGCATTTTATGCGGCCTGACGGACTTTTCTCTCCGAAGCTGCCCAAAATCTGACGGCAAACAAAAAATAAATAAAAAATGACGAACAGAAAACTGTCTGATTTTCAGACATAAAACAGCAGACAGCGCTTACCAGAAATTTGACGGCGAATAGAAATTTTAACTTATTATGGGGACTTATAGATATTGTAATTAGAATTTTATATTTAATTTTATTTCTTATATTTTTAAGCTATTTTTATATCATAACCAGTCTGATTCAAGCAAGAAAATAAAAGGGTTATTCAATTCTTTTTATGCCTGTATTTTATTTATCAGTTGACTTTTCCGCAAAGATCTGGTACACTATCCAAGGAGTTCACTAGAAGTTTACAATTCGCAGAGTAGGATTCTTTACGAAATTCTCCCAACATTTTATTCATTTCTAAAACCATTCCCTCCCATCCCTGCCGATCATTTGTCCCCCTCCCCCGTCTTTCCATTCATGTCTCATTTTCTTCCATTCGTGCTCCCCGCATTGACTTTCAATTTTTCTTTTGCTATTCTCAATATAAACATAAGAGAGGAATAAGGTTCGGACAGAACAATGGCCAGAATAGCAATCTGCGACAGCGATGCGCTTGCCGCGCGCAAATTGAATGACAGCATAAGAGAATGCCTGCGCCAGTCAGGCATATCCATTGAGACCATATATTATAAAGATGCTTCGTTCCTCCGGGAGTACCTTCTCCATAAGGAGGAGATCCTTCGCCACAAGGATTCTCCCTGTGATTTTGATTATATATTCACCGAAGCATGGCTTGCGGGGGGAGATTCGGACTATGCCCCTTCGAATATCCTCCCTCTGTTAGCTAAGCTTAAGCAGGAAATTCCTGACATGAACTTCATTGTCGTCACCGGACATTCGGAGCTGATCTTTGATGCTCTGCGCATTCCTGTCTATTATTTTGTCAGGAAGGATTACCTCGAACAGGATCTGGATGCCGTCTGCGCAAAATTCCGGCAGGATCTGAGAAAGCGTCCGAAGTTCTATGTCTTCCAGACCAAAACCAGGATGGTGCGAACAGCTGTTGCCGATATTCTGTATATGGAAAGCTTCCGTCATACGATTATGATACACACCCTAAACGGCAGCTTTGACATTGTACAGCCGCTTGGAAGTCTGTACACGCAGTTTGAGCCCTATGACTTCGTCCAGATTCATAAGAGCTATCTTGTGAATATGCTCCATATTCAAAGCATTGAAGGCCTTCAGATCACATTATCCGACGGTACTTCGCTCCTCGCAAGCCGCCACCGGCTTGTTGAAATACACGGGAAATATGACACATATATCCGCCGTCTCGGCTGGCTGCGCTAAGTAAGAGATGCCATAATCCTGACGGCGGACAAGATGATTCACATACTCTGACAGAAAGGCATGGTATTCAACATGAGTATAATCGAATTGAACCACCTGAACAAAACCTTTGATTATTATACCAAGACACCCGGAATCAAAGGCTCTCTGAAAAATCTGTTTCACCGGGAGACTCTGAAGAAGGAAGCGGTGAAGGATGTATCCTTTGCCGTGGAGGAAGGCGAGATTTTAGGGCTCTTAGGTCCCAACGGCGCCGGCAAGACAACGACGCTCAAGATGCTCTCCGGCATCCTTTTCCCCACCTCCGGCCATGCCGTCGTGAACGGATATATCCCATGGGAACGTAAGAACGAATTCAAGCGTACCTTCTCCATCGTTATGGGACAGAAGAACCAGCTCTGGTGGGATCTCCCGGCCAGCGACAGCTTTTATCTGAACAAATGCATCTATGAAATTCCGGACGCGGATTACCGCAGATGCATTGATGAACTCTCCGGGCTCCTTGATGTCAGGGATCTGATGGATGTCCAGGTCAGGCGGCTTTCTCTCGGCGAACGTATGAAAATGGAAATCATGGCGGCGCTGATTCACCGCCCCAGGATTATCTTTCTGGATGAACCAACGATCGGACTTGATATTGTATCTCAGCGCAAGATCCGGGAGTTCCTGAAATATTATAACGAACAGACAAAGACTACCATCATCCTGACCAGTCACTATATGCGTGATGTAGAGGAGCTGTGCAGACGCTGCGTTATCATTAATCAGGGATCCGTCGTGTACAACGGAGAGCTTGCCGATATCAACCGTCTCTTCGGGAACAAGAAGCTGCTCAGCATTAAAATGTCACGTCCTGCGGCGCGGGAGGACCTGGAACGTTACGGACGGCTCCGCGAATACGCTCCGAACGCCGCCACCCTGGAAATTGAACATGATAAAATCGCAGACTATTCCCATAAGCTGATTGAACAGTTCGCGGTCGTAGACTTTACGGTAACGGATATTCCGTTAGAAGAGGGAATCGAAATCTTTTACAGAAAGGAGCAGCAGGTTTCGCTGGTGACGCCATGAATAAATATAAATGCACATTTCTTCTGGGACTTGAGGAATCTCTGGAATACCGGGTCAACTTCGCGCTCAGCCTGATCAGTACCTTCTTCCCGATTGTCATTCAGACCTTTTTATGGACCCGTATCTATAACAGTCCGGACGCCGTAATTGATAACGGTTATACCTATCCTCAGATTATTTTATACTCTCTGCTTGCCGGCATGGTATCCAAGCTGGTATCGACCGGATTCGAATATGAGGTGAACCTGGATATCAAGGAGGGCGGGCTGAACAAGTATCTCATCCGCCCCGTCAGCTATCTTCGCTACCGCCTGTCAGCCTTCCTCGGGAAAAAGGTTCCTGCGGCCGGAATTCTGTGCGCTGCCATTGCCGCTGCCATTATCGTTGCCGTAACCGCGCTTTCCATGTCCCTGACTTTGTCCCGGGTTGTTCTGTTTGCGGCAGCTCTCTGCCTTGCGCTGCTGCTGAACTTTATTATCTTTTACTGCATTTCCATGGCAGGCTTCTGGCTCACCGAGATCGAAAAGCTCTACGGGACAATCAGCATCGTTCTGGTTGTTTTAAGCGGAGGGGTCTTCCCTCTTGACATCTTCGGCAGCCTTGCCGCCCGGATATCGGTCATACTTCCCTTCTCGTATACCACCCAGTTCCCGGTCAATATTGTGAACGGGAAGCTGAGTATGACAGAGATTCTGACCGGTATGCTGGTTCAGGCGGCCTGGATTACGGCGCTCTTTATTCTGGCGCGGATTCTGTGGAATAAGGGAATCCGGCGTTATATCTCCGCGGGCGGCTGATCGCGGATTCGAATGGAGGTTCATGATGAAAAGACTGAAGTATTATCTGAAGCTGCTTCTTTTATTCATCCGGTTTTCTCTTATGGCGCAGATGGAATACCGGCTGAACTTTGTATCCAGCCTTCTGGTAGAGATCGGCTATCTGCTCGTCAAGCTGTCCTATGTTGCCGTAATCTACAGCACAGGAGTTACCATCGGCGGCATGACGCCCGATCAGATTGTAATTTTTATCGGAAGCTATATTCTGATGACCGGACTGTATATGTTCTTTATCCCCAGCTTCTATGCCATCTCCGGAAATGTCAGGGAGGGACGCCTGGATATGCTGATTGTCAAGCCGCTCTCCCTCCAGTTCATTATGACGCTGCAGCGCTTTGACTTCGGAATGCCTATCCCGAACGTGACAGGCGGGCTGATTCTGATCTGCATGTGCTGGAGCCGGGCCGGTCTGACCGTTTCCTTCACGCATATCGCCGGCTTTATCCTGTTCACGCTCACCGGCGTATTCCTGACCTACTGCATGTTCCTGATTCCAAAGCTTCTGTCCTTCTGGTTCGTATCAACGAGCGGAATCTCGCAGATGACGGACGCGCTCTGGGATTTCAATAACATGCCGATGAATCTTTACAGTAACTGGATCCAGAAGCTCGGCACATTCATAATCCCCATCTTTGTTATCACGAATTTCCCGGGATTATGCGCCATGGATCGGCTCACTCCCGGTTATGCGGCATGGGGCCTTGCCGTCCCGTTCCTCGCGTTCGCGCTCCAGCGCGCAGTCTTTAAGCGGGCAGTCAGACACTATACAAGCGCCAGCTCATAATCTCCTGCATGTCCCAGGCAGTGATACGGAAGTAAACAGGCAATGGCAGGGCGGCGCAGCATTTTGCTGTACCGTTCTGCCCTTTCTCTGCCGCCAGGGCGGCCGTTGCCGGAGACACACCTGTTCATCGGGGTTCTCAGACGTCCGTTTTTCCGGCAGGCGCAATATATTGTTCCCATCGTCTGAGAACGTCTTTTAACGGCTCATCCAGATAAGAATATGCTTTCTCTTTTATCCAATCCGGAATACCATAAGCAGCCTCGGCAATGCTGCCGGTTATTGCCGCCAGGGTATCGCTGTCACCGCCAAGAGAGATGGCGTTTCGTATGGCATCCTCAAAATCCGCGCTTTCCAGGAACGCAATCATGGCTTGCGGCACGGTATCCTGACAGGTTTCATTAAACCGGTACGCGGGACGGATCTCATCCAGTGTCCGGGACAGGTTGTAGCCATACTCATTCTCTATGTGTTCCCTGATGCGTTTTTTACACTCAGCCGGATTATCATTGATGGGGGGTTCGTAATCTCCGCAATATCCTCCAAAATAGTATCGGCACATAAAAATCGCATCGGCCGCCGCCATCGCGCCCTTGATCCCCTCCGGGTGGTTATGTGTTACTTCAGCCGACAGCTTTGCTCTGGCTCTGCCATCGGAAGGCCACATACCGGTTCTGGCGCAGAAACCACAGTCCATTGTCCAGGCGCAGGGCGAAACACGCATAGCCGATCCGTTGCCGAAGCTGTGATACGGCTCACGATTATCCGAGAACAGCCAGGCTCCAAACCTTCCTCCATATCCGGCATTCGGGTACATTCGTCCATATTTCTTCATGGCATCTATAAAATCGTCCCTCCGGCCGCCGTTCATAACGGCTTCCGCCACAGCGCAGGTCATAACGGTATCGTCTGTAAAGAAGCAGTCATCACGAAACAGCGGAAACTCCTTTGTTTTAATATTATGCCATTCATAGACAGAACCTACAATATCGCCAATGATTGCTCCCATCATTTGCGCCCACCTCTTTTCTTCCTGTCTTTTCTGATTTCGTCCAGACATTCTGCAGGAACGGCGCCGCATTCACGGAAGGCAGCCACAGTCTCGCTCATCATGCGGAAATTTAATTCCGTTCCCCTGCCGTCCGGCACATAATCTACGGCGCGATTCGCATCGATGCCGAACCTGCCGGCAGTCTCCACCGCGTCGATATTGGCTCCCAGGAAAACAAACTCCCAGCCATAACGTTCCTTTTGTCTCTTGATCAGTTCTTTGACCTGCGCTGCAGAATACTCGCGGCTTGCGTTCTCCTCGCCGTCTGTAATGATAACAAACATTACTTTCTCGGCGCGATACTCCTCGGCAGTATGCTCCTGCACCGCGGCGATTTTGTGGATCGTCCTGCCGATGGCATCCAGCAAAGCGGTAGCGCCGCCGACAAAATACTCTTTTTCCGTGATAGGCGCTACGGCCCGTAAATCAATGCGGTCATGAAGCAATTCATAGCGGTTGTCGAAAAGCACGGTTGTAATCACGCACTCGCCATCGAGCTTTCGCTGCTTCTCCATCAGGGAATTGTAGCCGCCGATGGTGTCCTTCTCCAGTCCGCTCATGGAACCGCTCTTATCTAAAATAAATACCAGTTCTGTCAGATTCTTTTTCATCCTGAATATCCCTCCTGCTTTATCTTGTATTGACAGGATACCGCAGAAGGAATCTCTTTTGGTCGCTCTGAAAGCGACAGATATGATTATCCCGCGCCCAACAGGGGCTGATCATATTTGAACAGGACCTCATTGATTTCATAAATGTCATACTTTCCATTGATGATAAAAAACTCCACAATCACATCAAATTTCTGGCTGTGAGACAGCGCGTATCCGGCCCGTTCCAGCAGATCGTCCGTTTCGTCCAGCGTCAGCTCCAAAGCGATGGCAAGAGCTAATATCGTCCGTTTGCCAGGCATATACCCCTTTCCCGTTCGGATCTTTGAAAAGAGTCTTCTGTCGATATTGGCGCGTTTATATACCTCGGCATCTGTTTTCCCTCTGGCATCAATCAGCCGCAGAAGCGTGGTATGAAACGGTTCGTCCAGCTCCCCGATCCGTTCGTCTAATCCTTTGGAGCCCGCCGCCGGCGCGTTCTCAAATAAAAGCGGAGGCATTGCTTCGCTCATCGCCTTGTACTCGATAGCTAACAGCTTTTGCCGCCTGTCACGATGGCCGTCAGCATAATTCTCGTCAATATAGCTTTCCACTGCGCCCAGAAGCTCCTTGCTTACGGCAAAGGCTGCGCGGTCAAAAATCACCAGATATACGTCCATATCATGATCCGTAAGGAACTCTTTAATAGCAGAAACAGCCACTTTTAGAGCCTCATCTTTGGGATACCCATAGATCCCGCTGGAAATCAACGGAAATGCGATGCTCCCGCATTTGTTTTTAAACGCCAGTTTCAGGGACTCCATGTAAGCGCTGCGCAGCAGACGTTCGCTCTCTTTGGGGTTCCACATCCTGTACACGGGACCGGCGGCATGGATAATATACTTCGCCGGAAGGTCGAAGCCGGGCGTGATGGCCGCTTCTCCGGTCTTTATAGGCGATACCTGATTGCAGGCTGTCTGAAGCCTGTCTGCTCCGGCAGCTCTGAAAATAGCACCGCAGACGCCGCCTCCCATAGCCAGCTCCGTGTTGGCAGCATTCACAATTGCATCGACCCTCATTTGCGTAATATCCTGTCTGATTATTGTAAACGGCATGGTGTTGCCTCCTTATGATAATATAATCTCCCGGAATCTGAATCGACCGTAACCGGCAGTAAAAGAATGCGTAATAACCAATTGCCTCCAGACCTTCCGAAAGGATAACAGAAGTTGCGCTGTCACCGCTTCCCGATCCTCTATTCTGTTGATTCGGATTCCCACAACTCTCAACAGCAGTTCCCGGATCTGTCAGAAAAAGAACTCCGTCTCCGTCCGCTCCCCTTCCTTCAGCTCAAAAATCATTCCCGACCCTCCCGGCCTCTCTATCCGTCCGTTCACTCTTATCTCTCTCACGCTCCTGTGAATTCCGACCGACACGGTCTGAGGAATCAGAGAGGTCATGCAGGCTTTCGCATAGCCCCGGGCGCAGTCCCATTCGAACAAGTCAAGCGTCATCCAGGTAAACAGCCGGAGCCCGCGCAGGCTTCCTCTCTCCAGCCCCGGAAATACCGCGGGCAGGAATTCGATTCTTCCTTCCCCTGACGATACCAGACATTCCGCCAGCGCCGCAGGCATCGCTCCAAGCGCGTCTGGGTAATACGCCTTATGCGGAAAATGATTGGTCATCAGGGAGGCATTGACAAATCCCTTCTCCAGGATCTGTCTGATATATCTTTCGGCTCCCTGCGAGTCGTTTAATCGGATTGCAGTGAACAGCCGGTGCATAATTCCGTGAGCGGAATCGTTCTCCTGCCCGCGCATCCGGTTCGATATCAGCACAGCCCCGGCAAGATCGGGCGCAAGCTCCCGGTTAATCTGACGCGCGGGCCACACGCCGTAATGATGCGAGACATGCCGGTGTTCGTAATTCTCCCGGATATTCTCCTTCGCCCACTCCTTCAGGCCTCCCTGCTCATCAATAAGCAGCACCGGCATAGATTCCAGCATTTCCTTCCACTTTGCCAGCTCCTTCGCGTCTTCGCGTTCTCTTCCGAGAATTCCGCAGGCCCGGATCAGATGCTCCAGCACCTCACAGCATACGCTGATATCCATGACCGCGTTAACCGTAATCGGATATCCCCCTGACTGCCCGTTCTCCGGCGAAAAGCAGGGATAAAAGATATAGTTCCCCTCTTTATCCCGATCTGTCAGATAATCCTCATAGAACAGCGCAATCTCCTTCAGCCCCGGATAAATATGCTCTCTTAAGAAATCTTCGTCCGCGGTTGTCAGATAATAATCCCAGAATTCATGGAACACCCATCCCGCGCAGGAGATCCAGTATTCGTGCGGCCAGGGCCCGGAGAAATGGTATTCATACCCCGTCTCCATATCCGGATGAACACTGGCAAGAATTCCCCTGCATCCGAAAATATTCCTCGCGTTCACCCGAAAATCCCCGAATTTGCTTTCGAAAAACCGGAAGAATACCCGCATCATCTCCGGCAGGGCGCAGAGATTCCCGGAGCAGACCTGGAGATTCACATTGATATTGTACTGCCCTTTCGCTGGCGGCAGCGTTCCGGTCTCCGTAATCAGAAAATACCGTCCCATATGGTACAGCTTCTCCATCAGAGCCCGTGATACTCCCTCTCCGATCCGTTGTCCGGTAAGGAGTTCCTCTGTTGACCAGAGCAGCTCCTCCTCTGACGCGATACACAGGTCTGTCCTGCGCATCAGCGCGCTGTGCGTTCTTTCCTGTCCGGCAATCAGAACGGTATAATCATCCGGGCAGGCCCGCAGGGACCGTGTCAGCTCTTCTGACACTCTCTCCTCTTCCTCTCTGCTTCCAAAGCTTCGGATACGGGTCAGAAGCAGAATTCTTCCCACATTGCGCAGAATCAGCCTGCCGTTATCATACTCTGTCTCTCCGTCCGCGACGACCCGCATTACGCCAAGGAATCCGGCCTCAGGGCGAGGGTCTTTTGCGTCGTAGTGAGCCAGGAACCGGAAGACAGACCCGTCGAAGCTTCTCTCCTGTCTGAGATCGTATACCCGGCCAAGCCCGTCCCATTCATGAAGTCCGCTCAGCCGCTCATGAACCGCCTCAAGCACAATCCGCTCCCGCCTGGCGGGGAACCGGTATTCCTGCGCCGCGAGATTCGCGGCTCTTGAGACAAATCCTCTGCTTTCATAAAGTCCCGGGGATCCTTCCGCCTCATACCGGACATACGCTTCCCCCTTCTCCAGATCCATACAGCGAAGATACCCCTTAATCCGCGCCCCCTCCGGAGCAAGCCCCCGAATCCGTAAGAGGAACGCGATATGCTTCGGATTCGGCTTAATGGACCAGCGTATCCTGCCGTCCGGAGAGAGCGGCATATTCTCCCGGTAGACAGGATCCTTAAGCACCTCCTCCATTACATAGCCCGGGACAGAGTGATACTCTCCTGCGGCCAGCATTCTCCTGACCTTGCCGAGCGCATGCGCAATCTTAGGCGGACGGACGGGCTCCTTCCTCGTCGGCAGATATAAGGTCTCCTCGGAGAATACCACCGTCTCCTCCTTCGGCTGTCCGTATATCAGCATCTGAAGCCGTCCGTCGGCGCAGATCAGCGCATCCTTATGTCCCGCTGCCGGACGCGAGCTTAGATATCCCATCCGCTTCACATAAGGCTTCCTTGCCTCCCTGGGCAGCGCCTCCGTTTTCTCGCCCTCCCGTACCTGTCTGAACGCATATTTCATGATGTCAGCCTCCTTCCCGTAAAATCTCCTTGATGAACGTTCCGTGTACGATTATAATAGAATCACAAACCAAACCGACGGTTCATGCGTTCATGACCCGTCGGGGCCCGCAAGCGTCGCGCATGGAAAGCGCGGATCATCCGCGGGCCGGAAAGGATTTCTCCATGAATACTTATCAAACCATTCTGTTTGATCTTGACGGCACTCTGACCGATCCGAAGATCGGGATCACATCCTCCGTTGCCTATGCCCTGGAGAGCTTCGGCATTCACATAGAGGATCGCGACTCCCTCTGCCCCTTTATCGGTCCTCCGCTTAAACAGTCCTTCCGCGCCTTCTTCGGCTTCGATGACCGTCAGGCCGCCGCTGCCGTGGAGAAGTACCGGGAATACTTCTCCGTCACCGGTATCTTTGAAAATCAGGTCTATCAAGGAATTCCGGAGCTCTTAGCGAACCTGAAGGCGGACGGACGCACCGTACTCCTTGCCACCTCCAAGCCGACCGTATTTGCCGAACGGATCCTGAAGCATTTTGGCCTTGATCCCTGGTTCGACGGCATTACCGGAAGCGAACTGGACGGCACGCGGGTCAATAAATGGGAGGTCATCGACTATGCCCTTCATAAGGCCGGCATCACGGATCGACAGACTGCCGTTATGGTCGGGGATCGCAGCCATGATGTAATTGGAGCGCTTAAAAACAACATTCCCTGCATCGGAGTGCTGTACGGATACGGGGATCTGCCGGAGCTTCAGTCCGCGAACGCAGCCTGTATCGCCCGAACCGTAAGTGATCTTGCAAATCTTCTGCTTCAGAGCACTCTGACCTGATTCTTTGGCAGTGAGGCCAGGTGAGCGAACAGGATATCCCGATAATCAATGAACCCCTTCTCCTGCATCGCTTTCTCAATCCCTGCCCTCTCTGCCCTCAGCATCTCCTCTCCCTTCACGCGGAATTCCTCAAGCCGCGCCTCTCTTTTTGCCTCTGTCATCTCCTCCTGCTTTGCCGAATCCTTATATACCACCATGCCGCGGTATATATAGAAGAGTCTTCGGCCTCCGTTCGTATCCTCTATGTCCGCAATTATTGTCTTTTTGGCAAAGCTGCGGTATTTCTCAATCTGATTTCTGATATATCCGAACGCGTCACGCGCATCTTTGTATTTCCCGGCAAGCTCAAAGCGGTATTCCTTCGCGGCTTCTTTCATCTTCTTCTCAATCATCCGGAAGAACCGTTCCGCCGCCGCGCGGCTTCGAAGCAGACTGCGCAGAGACTCGCGGTTCCCGGCATACTCCTCCGGAGTCATAGTCGCAGGAAGAATATGATATGTGAACACAAACCCGCTTCCCTCCCGCCGGATCGGATACAAATGAACCAGGGCGTCAACCGCTGCTTCCACGCTTCCTCTGCTGCGCATCGGCCCAAAGCATCCCTCCTCTCTCGTATGCAGAATCCGCACAGGCTTCTCGGAGAGCGATTCTCCCGGCTTAATGTAAAGATACCCGGAATCATTCTTCATCTGGCTGTTGAAGAACGGCCTGTGCTTCTTGATCAGCTCGCATTCAAGAAGCATGGCCTCCAGATGCGTATGCGTCGGTTCAATCTCGATATCCCTGATAAAACCCGCCATCTTCTCCGCCTTCTCCCATACAGGCTTCTTTACAAAATAACTCTTCACCCTGTGCTTCAGGCATTTGCTCTTCCCGATATACAGAATATTGCCGCCGTCCCCAAGCATCTTATAGACTCCCGGCGCTTCCGGGAGCTCATCCAGAATCCTTTGTAAATGCGTTGTCATCTCTTCTCCTGTTCTGCCGCGCAGGCAGATGATTTGTTCTGTCAATTATTGTAGCATGTCCCGTCTCCTGCCACAAGAACATAAAATAGTCCATTTTTTTGAGGAGATCCTGCATTGTGTACCTCCCCGTCTGTGCATTATACTGATAATAACAAAATAAGCTCAAGGAGGAATACAGAACATGGATATGCACAAACTGACGGACTGCTATACATTAAATAACGGCATCAAAATTCCCTGCGTCGGCTTCGGCACCTGGCAGGCCGAGGAGGGCGACATCGCGAAGGCTTCCGTGAAGACGGCTCTTGCGGCCGGGTACCGACATATCGATACCGCCGCCGCTTACGGCAATGAGGAAAGCGTCGGGCTTGGCATTCGGGAAAGCGGCATTCCGAGAGAAGAACTGTTCATTACAACCAAGCTCTGGAACCCGGTTCGCGGTTATAACGAGACGATGGAAGCATTCCACATTTCCCGCAGGAAGCTGGGTCTTGAATATCTTGATCTCTACCTGATCCACTGGCCGAATCCCGTCTACTTCCGCGACCACTGGCAGAAGGCGAATGCCGATTCCTGGCGCGCGATGGAGAAGCTGGTAAATGACGGCTATATCCGCGCGATTGGAGTCAGCAATTTCCTGCCCCACCATCTGGAAGCGCTCGGACAGACGGCTAACGTTCCTCCCGCAGTCAATCAGATTCGCTTATGCCCGGGAGATGTTCCGGCCGGGAACGTAGAATACTGCCGCAGCCATAGCATTCTGCTCGAGGCATACAGCCCGTTCGGAACCGGAAGAATCTTTAATATTCCGGAAATGGCCGTTCTGGCGGCAAAGTACGGCAAGTCCGTCGCGCAGATCTGCATTCGGTTCAGTCTTCAGATGGGCTTCCTTCCTCTTCCGAAATCGGTCACTCCGGAACGGATTGTGGACAACACAAAGATTTTTGATTTTGAGCTGACAAAGGAGGATATGGATCAGATTCTCTCCCTTGACGGCATTGTCGGACACGCAAAGGATCCGGACACAACGAACTTCTGATACCCGGCAAAAAAAGGCTCTGCCGCCTAACCGCTTTTTGACCCCAAACGCTTAAAAGGGAGACCGCCCGGTAACATTCAGGCTTTTTCAAAGTCCCGAATCATTACCGGACGGTCTCCCTCCTATATCCTGCCGTTAAGGAAGAATCTGATAAAAGAACGATATCAGCACCGGCACCGCGGCGGAGCAGATAATCCCGTTCAATACCGAAAGCACCACAGCCTCTCCGTCCGTATACTTAATCATCATAGGCAGCGTCGTATCCTCGCTGGTTGCGCCCGCAGACGCAATACACGCAAAATAATTCAGCTTCAGAGCAAGAAACGGAATCAGAAAGAAGGAGAAGATCTCCCTGAGAAGATTGCTTAAGAAAGCAATGCTTCCAAGCTCCACCCCTCCCAACTCACTCAGCATCGCTCCCGACAGACTGTACCATCCCAGCCCGCTTGCAATCGAAACACTCTGATTGAGAGGATACCCGGTCATTACGGCGCAGATCACGCCTCCAAGCACCGAAGCGGCAATCGTCCCGAGCGGAATAATCAGAATCCGAATATGATACCTGCGGATCCTGTTAAAAATGCCCTCCTGCAGTCCGACGCTGATCCCGACCGAGAACATTAAACAATAGAGAATCCGCTCCGTATTCGAAGTAATCAGCCCTGTCAGTCCCTTCCACAGCCCTGCCGCGCCCATTGCGATCCCTGCCGCAAGCGCCGCCAGCGCCAGTTTGACCATGCCGAATCTCTTCTCTCCCTGCCGTCCTTCTTCTTTCTCTTCTCCTGTCACCGGTTCCGCTTCCCCGGATTGTCTGCTGCCAGAATAATCCATGAAATGCTTCGTAAGGAAGTACACCACAATAATTGACAGAACCGTAGGAACGGCAAAAAAAATGAAGCTGCGTATTCCAAGCCTCGGCAGATCCTTCAGAAAATTCTCCTTTTCTCCCAGCATGATTCCCATGGAAAAAATAATCAGCAGAGTACACGCCAGCTGCGCCTTTTCATTCCATTTTTTTATCTTCTCCGGAAATACCCATTTCCCGACTATCATTCCCAGACCCATAATTAAAATAATACCCATCCAGGACACTCCTTTTCCCATACTGATACGTCAAAGCCAGTCCGGACAGACAGGTCATGACCTGATGAGTATCATAATACACAGGCCGGCCGTATGTCAATACTCCGAATCAGAAAGGCTGTCCGCTTCCGGACAGCCCTTAAGCCTTACTTCTCAAATGTAAGCTTCAGACAGTTCGTGTACTTCGTCGGCATTTTCTCCGGAAGCTGTACCGTCAGCACGCCAAAGCTCTGCGCGAACGGTACCTTTCCCGCTCCGAGCAGCTCTGCCGACTTCACCTTCTCATCCGGCGTCAGGCTCTTAATTACGCTGACCTTAGACTCCGGAACTGCCATCAGGAATGCGTACAGGTTGCCGTCCTTCTGCACGAAGCGGTAATCCGAGGAATTCCAGTCTGTCTTATTCTCCGTGAAGCCCTGGATCAAAACGCGGGTATCCCCTTCTCCGAAGCTTCTCCACGGTCTGGTCCCATAGACGCCCTCCGAGCAGATCTTAAACCATCCTGCCAGCTCCCCGAGCAGATACCTGGTCTCATCATCAATGGTACCGTCCGGACGCTGCAGAATATTCAGCAGCATCGTGCCGTTCTTGGATATAATATCAACCAGCATCTCAATGATATGTCCCGGCTTCTTGAAGGTCTGGGTCGCGTCATAGAACCAGTTGCCGATGCAGGTATCGGTCTGCCAGGGATCCTGCGCGATTCCCGGCAGCTGGCTCTTCTCGATATCCAGAACTCCGACCTGATAAATCTCAGGGCTGCGGTTCTTCTGCGTATATACTGCGCGGTTCTCTCCGTGCAGACGGATGGAATCATTATACAGATACGACACCGCGTCCAGTCCGGGCTGATATCCTGCCTCCCGCTCGAACGGCAGTCCGCTGTCCGAGTACAGAAGATCCGGATGATATTGATCAATCAGCTCCTTCATCACTGCAAGCCAGTATTCCTGGAACTTTTTGTTCGGCGTCAGCCAGGGCGCCATCTCTCCGGGCTTGCCGTCCTTCGGGATATGCTCGTAGTTATCATGGTAAAAATCCCGATATTCCGGATCATTGCCGTCATACGGTACTCCCGCGTAAGGGCCGTAGCTGTCGCACTGCTTGTTCACATACCACCACGAGAAAGAAGCTCCCAGATGCTCCGTCAGACCGAACGGCATATTCCTCTTATCTGCCGCTGCCTTCCACAGGCCGCAGATGTCCTTCATTGGTCCGACCTGTACGGAATTAAACCGATTCAGCTTCGATTCATAATTAAAGAAATGATCATGATGCACAGCCTGCGCCACAAAATATCTTGCTCCCGCCTGATAATACAGATCCATCAGTTCCTCCGGATCGAAGTTCTCCGCCTTCCAGAGCCTGCAGATATCCTTATATCCGAATACGGACGGATGGCCGTAATGTCTGACATGATAATTATACTGCCCTGTGCCCTGTATGTACATATTTCTTGTGTACCAGTCGCCGCACATCGGCACGCTCTGCGGTCCCCAGTGGCTCCAGATTCCGAACTTCACGTCACGGAACCAGTCCGGACAACGGTATTCTCTCAATGATTCAAAGCTTGACTCAAATAATTTTGTCTCCGACATTCTTTCTGTCCTCCTTATAAGATGTAATGATAATATCGGCCTGCCAAATCAATTCGTTCTTCAGGCGTCTCTTCCGCTTTCGGCCAGCCATCGTACCGCGCGCTCCAGATACTGATTCCAGAACGCAAAGTCATGACTCCCGGGGCCTTCGTGATACTCATGCTTCACACCATGTTCTCTTAAGAAAGCAGCAAATCTCCGATTCGGCTCAAGCAGAAAGTCCTCCGTACCGCATGCCATGTAGATCTCCGGAAGCTGCTCTCCCTTCTCCATGGCTTCTCTGATCAGAACCTCCGGATTGCTCCTGCTGTCCATTACCTTCTTCAGATCGCCGAACATCAGCTCATAATACTCGCGATTCGCTACGGAATTCCCTTCCGGCGGCACTTGTCCAAGCCCATACTGCAGAAGCGCGGACGAGAATGCGAACAGCCTTCCGAACCGCCGCGGGAAACGAAGGCTCACATGAATCGCGCCGAATCCGCCCATAGACAGGCCGCCGATGAACGTATCCTCTCTCCCGCAGTTCATCCCGAACAGTCCGCATATGAACTCTGGGAGCTCGCTCCCGACAAACGTACCATACTGCCGCCCCGTCTCTTTTCCGTCCAGATAAAAGCTGTTCTCTCCCGACGGCATTACAACACACAGATTATACTTTGACGCGAGCGAGACAATCGAACTGTTCCTGATCCACTCCGTATTCCGGTTGCCGTATCCGTGCAGAAGAATCAGCAGCCTTCTCTTCGCTCCGCCGCCCGCCATCTCCCAGGGCACAACTGCCTTCACGTCAACCGTTCTTCTCAGACAATCGGAAGCATACTCAATGCTGAGAATCGCCATACTTCTCTCCTTTCTCTATTTTCTTCTTCTATCATATCATAATCAGGAGAAATTACCAGATACAATCTAAATTAAAAGGAGGCAGCCGCTCATCTGATCATTTGAGTTCCTGCCTCCATCTGTATTCACACTTCATTATCTTTTATAAAAACAATGATTCCCGAGAATATAATACTCGGAATAGGCCGAATAATTCGCCCTGCTCTTCATAATGAAGCTCATATAGCTGCCGATATTATTATTCCCGGCCAGAGCCTCCACAACAGCCTTCTTGCAGCTTTCCGTTACTCTGGTGGAGAACTGCTCGATTCTTCCGGAATTCGCTCCGGAGAACTGATTCGGCGCGTATACGACATCCGAAATGGTATCCCCCCAGATTCCGCTCAGCAGCCGGTTCACAATGACATTCGCCACCGCAAGCTGTCCCTCATAGCTCTCGCTTGCCGCTTCCATCGTAACAACAATGGCCATCAGAAACATATCTTCATCACTCAGCGTAATCGCCGCGCGATTCGTTGTTGCCGGCACGGTCTTCTTCGCTTCTTCAAGCGCTTTGGCAATTTTGTCAGCCTCCGCCTTCTTCGCCTCTTCTTCCGCGGATACCGCCGTATCCAGAGTAATACTCTCTTCCGTGAACTGAGAGGAAAGATATGCTGTCGTACCGTCCTCAAGCGCAACCGCCGTCCACTCCTCCGTGGTCAGTTCCGGAAGGTGCGTAAAGGTATCCCCTAACTTCGCTTCCGTAATAATCTCGGAATCCAGCCCCGGAGCCGTTCTGACATTCACGGTGCCTGCCGTAACCTCAGCCTGGAACGCTTCCAGCTCCCTGGCCACCTCCATTGCATCCTCATCAAAATATAAATAATCATTGCTGATATACCCGGTTACATCTCCGGAGCTTACCTTCGTCCATTCATCCTGGCGCTCCAGAATTGCGGCATAGGACTCCTTATACAGCTTCCCTACAACCTCGGATTCCGTAGTCGCTTCCTCACGGATATTAACGGAGTCGTTCACCTTCGCGATAACAAAGTCATATACAACCGGTTCCGCCGTCTGTACCGCTGCCGCAGCCACATCCGCCGCCCGCACTGCCGCGGTCAGCTCTCCCGCTGTACGCGCCGCCGCTGCCGTGAGGCCGAGCATCGTATATCCGGACTCCGACTGCGGGTTCACATACGATGAAAGCTCTGTCAGACTTCCCAACGCAGTTCCAACCTGTACATATGCCATCTGATTCACGGTCTGCGCAGAACGCGGATAGGACACCGCCGCAGCTTCATTCCTGCCATCCTCTGTCATTGCCTGTACAACCGCTCCCTGGGCGGGAACAATCACCGACACCAGCATAAAGCAGCAAAGCATGACGGCTATGACACGAACCATTCTGTTAGGGTTCCATTCTCTGTATTCCATACAACTCTCCATTCCTGCCGGCAAACCGCATCGATACAGCTGCTGACATTGCGATTCGTTACAATTTCATTAAAGTTATTACAAACTTGTTACATTGTTACGACCGCTATTGTAACAGATATTGTCAGAAATGTCAACTCTATATTTTTTTATAATAACCTGCCTCCACCCTGATTTTCTTTTTAATCTCTGTAACTGCCAAATCACAGGGATCAAAATAAACTCATTTTATCGACTTTATCATTCTCTTCATTTTTCTTCTCTACTCTTTCTATTTTACAGGCGTGTTTTTTACTTCTTGGATCATAATTAACACCGACCAGAAGAATAGACCCCTCCCACCC
>DVNP01000323.1 GCA_018714285.1 Candidatus Caccomorpha excrementavium
ACAAATGTCTTACCGACTGGCCTGTGAATGACTGTACCATCTCTATTCTGAAGTTCCCCAACGATGTGCTGGGCAAGGTGTTCGTATCCATCGGCTGTAAGAGAGACTATACCATGCGGTCTGTATTCTACGGTACTAAGGGCACAATTATCTGTGATAATAAAAGCCCCCACATTTCCGTCTACAAAACGGGGCTGAAGGATGAGGACAGCCTGTTCGCGGGAAGAAGGGATTACACCATCCCCATCAAGCTGCCGGTGGATGTGGATAATCACAACACCTATGGTGAGCTGGAAAGCTTCGCGCGGTCTATTCTGAATGACGAGCCTGTGCCCACGACTTCCTATGACGGAGAGTGCACCGTAGCTGTATGCGTGGCAGCGGCGGAATCGGCCGCAGGCGGCAGGACGGTGCAGATTCAGTACCCTGAAAAATAAAGGGATTGTCGGGAATGGATTTTATACCTATGGGTAACGCGGGCAATTTCATTCATAATAGCAGGAGAAACGAGTATGGACAAAGTGAAAATTGGTATTATCGGTTATGGAAACATGGGAAGCGGACATGTCAGAAAGCTGAAGGCCGGCAAGGTGAATGGTATGGAGGTGACTGCTGTCTGCGATATCTTAGAGGAAAGAAGAGAAGCCGTCAGGCAAAGCTATCCGGATATTGCGGTGTTTGACGATGCAGAGAAGCTGTATCAGAGCGGTTTGTGCGATACCGTCCTGATTGCGGTGCCTCATTATTCCCATCCGCCCCTGGCTATTCAGGCGTTCGCGCATAACCTGAATGTCATTATCGAAAAGCCGGCGGGGGTATATACCAAACAGGTAAAAGAGATGAATGAGGCGGCTGCAAAATCAGATAAGCTGTTCGGCATTATGTACAATCAGAGAATGAATCCGGTCTATCAGAAGCTGCGCGAGATGATACAGCGGGGAGACTTAGGACACATCAAGAGAATCACATGGATCATTACCGACTGGTACAGGCCTCAGGCGTATCATGACAGCAGTACCTGGCGTTCCACCTGGAAGGATGAAGGGGGCGGCGCTTTAATCAATCAGAACCCTCACCAGCTGGATCTGTGGCAGTGGATGTTCGGGATGCCGGACAGAATCTATGCAAGGGCAAGCTTCGGAAAGTATTATAACATCGAAGTGGAAGATGATGTTATGGCATACTTTGAATATGATAACGGAACGACCGGAGAGTATATTACCTCGACCGGAGAGGCGCCCGGCACCAACCGGCTGGAGGTTGCCTGCGATATGGGCAAGGTAGTAATCGAGAAGAATAAACTGGTCTTCTACCGGAATGTTATCTCGGAGCGGGAATTCAATAAAATCAACACACAGCCCTTCGGCGTACCGGAGTGCTGGGAATGTAATATACCGGCTGATTTTTCCGGCGGGCCCCAGCATGTGGGTATACTCCAGAACTTTACCGACGCGCTGCTGAAGGGAACAGAGCTTGTGGCAAAGGGTGAAGAAGGAATTCGGGAGCTTACCATTTCCAACTCAATTCATCTGAGCGCGTGGACAGGAGAGACCGTGGATGTAAAGAATTTCCCGGACGACAGATTTTATGAGCTCCTGCAGGGAAAAATCAGAAATTCCAAAGTGGTAAAGAAAGAGGCCCATATCGTAGTGTAAACAGCAGACATGACAGACAGGAAGTACAGGGGGCAATTATGGACAAACGAATAGGCGCGCAGTTATATACGGTCAGCAAATCCATTCAGACACAGAAGGATTTCGATGAAAGTTTAAGAAAGGTAAAGGAAATCGGATATCAGATTGTTCAGATTTCCGGCACGCCTCTGGCCGCGGCGGATATGAAGCCGGTTCTTGATCAATATGGCATGGAGGTTGTGGTTACCCACAGGGAGTATGAGGACTTTCTTAAGAATCCGGAAGAAATTATTGAGTACAACAAGATTCTGGGCTGCCGGTTCTGCGGCATCAGCTATATGGCGAAACCCTACAGGGAAAGCAGCGAACGCGTCAGTGAGTTTATTGCGGGAATCAATCAGGCGTCAGAGAAGCTTCGCCGGGAAGGCCTGTGTCTGGGATATCACAATCATGCCTTTGAATTCGTAAAGCAGGACGGGACATTTATTATGGATCGAATCATCAGGGAAACCGATCCGGAGAATGTGAAATTTATCGTAGATACCTACTGGCTCCAGATAGGCGGAATGAATCCGGCAGACTATATCAGGAAGCTGGGGAACAGAGCGATGGCGATTCATTTCAAGGACTTACAGGTGAGCGCGGATAATAAGCCTGAGATGGCTGAAATCGGGGAAGGCAATCTGAACTGGGATGAGATTATCAAAGCCTGCGAGGAAGCGGGCACAAAATGGGCGTTGGTGGAACAGGATATCTGTCAGCGGGATCCCTTCGAATCACTGAAGATGAGTTACGATTATTTGAGGACAAAAGGATTTCAATAGGGAGGATGAAATGAAGAAACACGTTAAGAGAGTTCTGACGTTGATGCTGATTTTTGCCATGTTACTGTCAGGGGTGCCGGTTTCTTATGCTTCAGGCGAAAGCGCGGGAAGCGCCGGTACGGGGGAAGTCTTGTTTGAAAACAACTTTGACGGGGAAGAGCTTGCGGGTCTGGAAAATGAAGCGCTTGCGGAAGCGCTGTTCGGAGAAGGCAACTATCTTCTCGGACATTCGCTCACGGATGCGCAGCTGAGAATTGAGGACGGCGCTCTGCGGCTGATTGGCGATACGGGTTTAGAAAGCTCGGATGACCGCCCGAGAAATAACCGGACGCAGCTGCTGTTAGCAAGCGATGAGAGAATCCCGGAGCAGGGTATTGTAATTGAGTGTGATTACCGGCTGAACGAGGGTTCTGCGAATGCCTTTACCTTTACCAGCCAGCCGGTTACGGAAACCCTGTCCGCGATTGAGAGCAATATCTGGATCGCGGGAATCTGGTCCAACGCGAAGTCCCGGACCGCGCTGCGCACCGGCGGAGCCTATAATACGGACTGGGTGTACATGGTGGAAAGCAGCGATGTAGAATCCTGCGGAGAAATCGGCGTCAACTATCAGCTTCGTCTTGAGGTTTCCCCGGAG
>DVNP01000324.1 GCA_018714285.1 Candidatus Caccomorpha excrementavium
AACTCGTATTCATTTGTTCAGATTTGGTCAAACTCTGCCAAACCGATTTTGCATAAAAATACGGAGGGCTTAAAAGGCAAAAATGACCTTGGGGGAGAGGGAAAGGCCAAAAAAGTTGTCCTATAATTTAACCCATTAGCCCTCATTTTAGGGGTGGTTGTCCTTTATTTAAACCCATAAAAATCGGTTCAAAACAGGTCAGACCATGCCAAAACAGGCTAAACAATCTGAAAAGGAAAAACCCCGAAACCATGCGGTTTTCGGGGTTTTTGAGCTGTTTTGAACTGAAATCAGCGCTTGCTGAACTGGGGCGCGCGACGGGCTGCCTTGAGACCGTACTTCTTTCTCTCCTTCATTCTCGGATCTCTCGTCAGGAAGCCTGCCTTCTTCAGAACGGGACGATAATCCGCATCCGCCTGCAGCAAGGCTCTGGAGATACCGTGTCTGATTGCGCCGGCCTGTCCGGTAAAGCCGCCTCCGCGGACATTCACCAGAACGTCGAACTTATCTGCTGTCTCAGTAATATTCAAAGGCTGACGAACGATCAGCTTCAGGGTCTCCATACCGAAGTAATCGTCCATATCCCTTTTATTTATTGTAACCTTGCCGGTACCAGGTACCAGGTACACTCTGGCAATACTGCTCTTTCTTCTTCCGGTTCCGTAATATCTCGCTTTCGCCACTGTGAATTCCTCCTTCCAGATGATTAATACTTAATCTCTAATACTTCCGGCTTCTGAGCTGCGTGAGGATGCTCCGCGCCGGCGTATACGTGTAATTTTGCAATCATAGCTCTTCCCAAAGGTCCCTTCGGAAGCATTCCCTTCACGGCAAGCTCAATGACGGAAGCAGGCTTCTTCGCCATCAGCTCTCTTAACGTGGTCTCTCTCATGCCGCCGGTATAATCAGAGTGATTGTAATAAATCTTCTGATCCATCTTCTTACCGGTAACCTTAACCTTATCCGCATTCACAACAATTACATAATCACCTGTATCAATATGAGGTGTGTAAATCGGCTTATTCTTTCCCCTTAAAACTTTGGCAATCTCCGCTGCAAGACGTCCCAGGGTCTGTCCCTGTGCGTCCACTACATACCACTTTCTCTCGATCGTAGCAGGGCTGGCCATAAAACTCTTCATTGGTCTACCTCCTTGAATCATTCCTTTTCTATCTTCAGCAATCCGCTCTTTCTTTGAATTCCAGGTTCATACTCGCGAATTGTGTGAGAAGCATATACCGTTCTCACGTCACTTGATGTATTATAAAGGATCAGAGTCTGCATGTCAAGCAGAATTTACCTGTAAAATCACATTTTTTTCAATTTACCCCGGAAATAATAATCCGGGCAGCGATTATTTCGGGGATAAATTGAAATTTTTGAAATTGAAGCTGCAATTCAGCTCTTTTGCTCTTCAAGAACGGGATACCGGATTCCGACCAGCGTCAGGCCGCAGGCCGGAGCCTTCGGTCCGCAGCGAATCCGATCCCTTGCTTCCAACATCTCCCTTACCCTCTCCGGAGGATAGGAGCCGATTCCAACCTCAATTAAGGTACCCGCTATAATCCGCACCATATTGTATAAGAATCCGTTCCCTTCCACCTGAAAGGATACCATATTCCCTTCTCTTTTCAGATCCAGGCGGTATATCGTGCGTACCGTCTCCTTTACCTGACTGCCTGCGGAACAAAAGCTTGCGAAATCATGCTCTCCGACCAGGAAGGCCGCTGCCGCCTGCATCTTCTCCACATCCAGCGGCTTATAGACATAATGCGCATACAGCCGCATGGTAGGAACGGGAAACCGGGTATTCAGAATTCTGTATTCATAAGTCTTCACACAGTCTGTCCGTCTTGGATGAAAGTCCGGGGGAACCTCTTTTGAGTCCTGTATCACAATATCCTTCGGAAGTCTCGCATTCAGCGCGTAGGAAATCTTCTCCGGAGGAATCCGGGTATCCGTATCGAATACCGCCACATTTCCCAGCGCGTGCACGCCGGAATCCGTTCTGCTTGCCCCAATCACCTCAATCGGTTCCTGAAGCAGCCTTGTAAGCTCCCGGTTCACAACCTCTTCTACCGTAACCGCATCCGGCTGCTTCTGCCATCCATAATAATTTGTGCCGTCATACGCCACAGTCAATTTAATTCGTTTCACAGCATTCTCCTTCCCTCATAACCCCGCACAGATCCTGCATACGGCAGATATTACACCGCCGCATTAATCCCGATAATCAGAACGAAATAAACCGCCAGAATCCCGTATGCCGCATATTCCGGCCTATGATAACACAACGGCTTCATCTTTGTCCTTCCTTCTCCGCCGCGGTAACACCGCGCTTCCATTGCCAGCGCAAGATCATTGGCCCGCCGGAACGCGGAGACGAACAGAGGAACCAGAATCGGGACAAGACTCTTTGCCTTCGAAACCAGGCCGCCGGATTCAAAGTCCGCGCATCTTGCCTGCTGCGCCTTCATAATCTTATCCGTCTCTTCAAGCAGAATCGGAATGAACCGGAGCGCAATCGACATCATCATGGCAATCTCATGTACGGGAACGCCAAGCTTCTTTAACGGACCAAGCAGACTCTCCAGACCGTCCGTCAGCTGATTCGGCGTCGTCGTGAAGGTCATGATTGAAGAGCCCATAATCAGAAGAATCATCCGGATTCCCATGAACGCGGCCAGCCGCAGCCCTTCCCTGGTAATCCGGATAAATCCCGCCCGAAACAGCACCTCTCCCGGCGTCAGGAATATATTGAATACCACCGCAAACAGCAGCAGGATCACAATCGATTTCAGTCCTCTCACAATAAATCGGATCGGCACCTTCGATATTCTGATCACAGCGAATAAAAACAGGGCGGCAGCCGCATAACAGATAAATGTATCGAACAGGAACAGGGATATAATATAAATCATGGTTCCCGCCAGCTTTACCCTCGGATCCAGCCTGTGAACCACAGAATCAGCCGGATAATATTGTCCTATCGTAATATCCCGTATCATGCTTTGTCTCCTTCCGCTAAAGAAGCTCCTCTTATGATGGACAGCAGGATTTCCTTTGCCTCCGTAACCGTCGTAACATTCGGAGGGACCTCAAAGCCCTGTTCCCTGATGTCATTCATCAGATACGTAATCTGCGGCGCCGCAAGCCCGATGGATTCCAGCTCCTTATAATGGGCAAAGACCTCCCGCGGCGTACCGTCATACGCGACACGCCCGTGATTCATCACAATCAGGCGTTCTACATAATTCGCCACATCCTCCATGCTGTGGGACACGAGAATGACGGTCATCTTCCTCTCTCTGTGGATTCCGGCAATCTGATCCAGAATCTCATCCCTGCCTCTCGGATCCAGTCCTGCCGTCGGCTCATCCAAAATCAGAACATCCGGCTTCATCGCGAGAACCCCCGCAATGGCCACACGGCGCTTCTGACCGCCCGAAAGTTCGAACGGCGAAGCTTCGAACAGCTCCTTTGGCACTCCTACCATATCCAGCGCTTCTTTGACCCGAAGCGCAATCTCCTCCTCAGAAAGCCCCAGATTACGCGGACCGAACTCCACATCCTTCTTCACGGTCGTCTCAAACAGCTGATGCTCCGGATACTGAAATACCAGTCCCACATGACTGCGGAGCTTCTTCATCTGAAAGCCTTCCCCATAGATATTCTCCCCGTTATAATATATTGTCCCCTCACTTGCCTTTACCAGACCGTTCAGATGCTGAATCAGCGTGGATTTCCCGGAGCCGGTATGTCCGATCAGTCCGATAAACTGACCATCCGGAATCTCCAGAGAGACGGAATTCAGCGCGTGCATCTCATACGCGGTACCGCTCGAATATACATAACTGACATGATCCAGACGAATTCCCATTCTTTCCTCCATTTCGTATCGCTTGCATGTCCCTGCCCGGCTTTCCCGAAGCACCGACACATTTCTCTGTCAAGACTGCACGTCCGGCTTTTTATTCTGCCGGACATAATTCCGGAACGCTTCCGTGAATTCTTCCGCGGTGAGGATACCATCCGGAAGCGGAATCCCTTCCTTCTTCAGCTCCCATGCAAGCTCCGTCGCCTGGGGAACATCCAGCCGCCTTGCCTTCAGCTCGTGAACCCGTGAGAATACCTCCCGCGGAGTTCCCTGCATCACAACTTTCCCCTCATCCATCACAATCACCTTATCCGCATGGATTACTTCATCCATATAATGCGTAATCAGAAGCACGGTAACCTTCTCCTGCTGATTCAGCTCCCTTACCGTCTTGATTACTTCCTTCCGTCCGTTCGGATCCAGCATGGCCGTCGGCTCATCCAGCACAATGCACTTTGGCTTCATCGCCATAATGCCCGCAATCGCCACGCGCTGCTTCTGGCCGCCCGAAAGCTTATTCGGCGAATGATGCCGGTACTCCAGCATACCGACCGCCCGGAGGCTGTCCTCCACCCGCTTCCAGATATCCTCGGTCGGTACGCCCAGATTCTCCGGTCCGAATCCGACATCCTCTTCAACAACCGTTGCGATAATCTGATTGTCCGGATTCTGGAATACAATTCCCGCCGACTGCCTGATATCCCAGATCCGCTCCTCCTGCCTGGTATCGATTCCGTTCACCCACACCGTTCCTCCAGTCGGTATCAGAATCGCGTTAATATGCTTCGCAATCGTTGATTTCCCGGAACCGTTATGTCCGAGAATCGCCACGAAATCTCCTTCCTCTATATCCAGATCTACATCATCCACGGCGCGGTTCACACTCTCAACATTCCCCTCTTCATCCCGTCTTGTATATTCAAATATCAGCTTCCTGATCTCTATCATCTTCATGCTGCAGTCCACGCCTTTCTTTCGCACTCATACCTTTCCTTCCGAAACATAGATTTCTCAAAGGGCGGATTGTTCCGCCAATCAGCCCGCTGTATGCGAACCTTTGTATACCATGGGAATTATAGCATAACAGGAACGCAAA
>DVNP01000325.1 GCA_018714285.1 Candidatus Caccomorpha excrementavium
AAGATTCTTCACGGACAGAATAACGGAATTCACATTGATATATGCCTGCCGGAGCGATTCTTCATTCCTTTTGAAAATCTCCTCCCGGATATTATCCTTTAATCTTCCGGCATACCAGATGCCAAGCGCGGAGACCGGCAGCACCAGACAGATAAACAGCAGCAGAAAATACTTCAGCAATATGCTGCTGAACCGGTAATCTTTCAAATAAGCCCACACACGCTTAAGATAATATAAAATCGTCCGCCGCTGCTTCATGTCATCACCCTCTCTGCTTCCTGCGCCGGTACTCCCTCGGAGTACATCCCATGTATTTCTTAAAGATCTGCTGAAAATATTTCTCATCATGGTATCCGACTGCTCCCGGCACATCTGCGATATCCGTCTCTTCTGCCTCAATCAGCCTGACGGCCGCTTCCATACGGACACGGATCAGATAATCCGTAAAAGTCTCGTTCATTTCACTGCGGAAGCGCCTGATAAAATGCCTGGGACTTAAGTGTACGAATTCGGCCACATCCCGGTATGTAAAATCATCCCCAAGATGATTGCTGATATAATTACATGCTTTGGAGATACTGTCATCCACCGCCGCCTTCTTCTCCGCTGTCACAAGATTCCCGGATACCAGTTCGTCATTCAGCTGACTGAGCAGCTCAATCAGAGACTGTTTTGCCGCTTTTCCGTCCTGCGCATCCAGCCTGCCGCCGGTTTTGTCCTCTCCTTCATTATCCGATGAGCCTGACAGATCCAGAGTTTTCAGCCGCTCTGCAAAGCGTTCCGCCAGTTCGGGAGCCTTGCCGGCCAGTTTGCCCTGGAGCTGCTCCAGCAGACGCTTTACAAGAATTTCCTTCACCTTGACGGGCGCGCTGCGCATCATTGGCTTTAACCGCGCATAGGCCAGCCAGGTTTCCTCTCCCTCTCCCACAACAGACCCCGCGACAGCCTTCGTCAGTTCCAGCACCTTCTCGTATTCTTCCTCTCCGAAGCTTCTTAACAGCTGCTCCTCATGATTTGCCTCATCCAGTTCCCTTTTTATTTTCTCGAATACGCTTCTCAGATTATCATAATCGATCGGCTTTAACAAGTATTCATATACATGCAGACGCATCGCTTCCCTGGCATACTCGAATTCTTTGTATCCGGACAGAAGCACAACCTTCATCCAGGGGTATTTCTCCCGGATCATGGCAGCCGCCTGAAGACCTGACACCTGATACATACAGATATCGGTCAGCAGTACGTCCACCCGTTCCTTTTTCAGATATTCCAGCACATCGCTGCCGTCCTCCAGCAGCGCCGCCACTTCAAACCCCATTGCCTCCCAGTCATTTCGATAATACAGTCCCGCCCTGATCATGGGCTCATCATCCGCGATTATTATCCGATACATTCCTTCTCCAATCTGTCATTTCATCTCTCAGTACAGGTTAACGCCATAGATTCCTGCTTCACCACCCCAGCTTCGAAGAATCGTAATCCTTATCTCCCGGATCTCCTTATGTCTGACAGACAGGCGTATCTGTCTTCTCCAATTGTCCCGAATCTTTTCTGTAACCTCTTCTCCGTCTCCATATAAAATCCGGATATCCGCATCCCTTGCCAGACATCCGGGAAGTTCCCGGATCGGCTCAATGGTAAGATCCGTATCAAAGGTAACTGTTAGAATCCTTCCCGCCGCCGGCCCTACAGCATTCAATGTCAGTGTTCTGGGATATTCCCCTTCCCCCAGCCACAGATTGGGTTTGCCGTAGGGCCTGGAATAAGGCGACAGCGCCATGGAGGGCGCATAGACTCTCTGTGCGGGAACCAGATCACAGAATGAAAGATTCTCGTCCTTATTATAGCGATGATCCAGATACCGATATCCGCTCTCCGGATGAAGCGGAACACTGTCATGGTTACATTCCTGGCAGTTTCCTTCCGTATACATCCGCAGTGTTACCGCGCCAATCAGTCGTTCCCTGCACATTCCCACTGCCAGGCTTTCATTTGCTGACAAGGACAGATACACCTTGCCGTCGGCTCCCCGCTTCGCGCCGGGTTCGAGCCTGAGCCATCCCCGAAAGCCCGGCTGTACCGGCTGCTGCATCTGTTTCTGTATTCTTTCCGGCAGAAAGGTCTCCATATGATCTCCTTCAAGAATCCGATACTTCAATACCGTCTCTTCTTCCGAGTCATTCTCAACCCACAGCTTCAGGCTGTCAAGATGCGGCGTTTCCAGCATCAACGCAAGCGCCAGATCGCGGTCCAGCCTTCTGCATTGGTCCACCTTCTTATTCTCAAAGCATCGTTCCGTATCAGCAGAAGCGCGGAAGTATTCCATGGCAGTCCCGTTCCCGCGATATCCTATGATCGTCTGATCCCGTTCGTCGAGTCTGCGCCGTAGCAGCCCGATATGCTCCTTCCCTAATTCTCCGGGATCAACGGAAAGCTCCCTGCAAAGCGCGGCAGCCGTCCCCACGGCCTGTCCCATGCATCCGCAGGTCGCCATTACCCGGACGGACCCCAGCGCAATATGTGTCACGCTGACATTTCGTCCGGCAAACATCAGATTTTCAATCTCACTGCTGTACAGACACCGGAACGGAATCTGATACACTCCCGTTACCGGAATGAATTCCGTCGCAGGCGCGGAATCATAGATTCCAAGCGGCGCGTGAACATCCATCGGCCATCCGCCTGTACAGACCGCATCCTCAAAATCCCTTTTTTCTTCTATATCATTCTGGGACAGCACATAGCCGCCAAGGAACCTTCTCGATTCCCTTGCCCCGGATCTGGCATAGACCCGCTTTAACGCATAATTCTTCGCCTCCGGATAATTGCCGCTGTTCTTGATATAATCCCAGATTCCGTAGACCAGCCGTCTTAATTCCAGATCAATCTCTTCACTGTCATAGACAACATCCATCTGCCCTCCGTATTCAAAAGACCAGTGCGCTCCCTTGACGGACAGTCCCCTGTGGTTGCCCGGCTTATGAATATCCTTAAGAAACTCCATCTCCTCCGGCTTCTTCGCAAAGGCAGGCGGCGTATAGATTACCTCATGCCCGCAGTCCATTGTCTCAAAGTAAAAGGTATTCCCCATGGTATAGGAATCCGGAGCCGGCGGAGCATTCCTTTCCTGATATTCTTCGATTCCTTCCCTTCCCATCCGATAGCTGCAGCCGGCCGCGAAGGCCAGCGTTCCGTTCCCTGTCGCGTCAATATAAACGGGGCTCTCAATCCGATAGATCACATTGCTGATCTCGTGACGGGCCAGACACCGAACAATCCTGCCATGCTCTGTTTCACAGTCATATACCCCGGTATTCAAAAGCAGGACAATATTCTTCTCCTCATATATCATATCAAAATACACTGCATCCAGCAGGGCAAACGTATCGTACCCTCCTCCTTTTGCATACGCTGCCATTCTCAGCCGGATCTCTTCCGGCAGACCGCCTTCTCTGGCATAGATGGAAGCATTCAGTCCCAGATGACTGGCTCCGTTCATAGTAATTCCGATTTCACTGGATGCATTGCCCCCAAGTACGGAACGGTCATTGATCAGCACGACCCTGCAGCCTTCTCTGGCCGCTGCCACAGCCGCGCAGATCCCGGCAATTCCTCCTCCTGCAACCGTTACATCACAAGTTATCTCTTTTACTTTGTCGTTCACTGCATTTTCCTCCCTGAAGCCGGACTTTGTCATATACTATTATGCCTGCACACGAAGAATTTCTCAACCGAATCAGAGGACATAATGAACGGGAAAAGTGACATGTACCAGAACTTCCCAGCCTGACACAAATACGGCAGACCGGGAGCTTTTATTCCCGGCCTGCCGTATTTATGTCTGCCGTATCTCATCATTCAGAAACAAAATCAAAATTGACTCCACAGCGGCTTGAGATAACAAGCCGTCACTCCTGCTCATGCTGTGATTCTGCTTCATACTCCTTCCGCAGCTCCTTCAGCGTTTCATCCGTTACATCAGACAGCTGCATAATCGTCTTGTTTGGCATCCCTTTTTTGAGCATTCGAAGGACAAAGAGTTTTGTTGCTTGATTAAAGCCCTCATTAATTCCATCTTCTTTCCCCTTTTTAAAGCCTTCATTAATGCCGTCTTCTTTTCCTTTTTTAAAGCCTTCATTAATGCCGTCTTCTTTGCTTTGTTTTTTGATGTCTTCCACATACTTTTCAAAAGCGACACTCATGCTAACCGGTTCTCCTTTCTCTTTCAGCTGCATAATTCCCTGTAAAAATTTTTCATAATCTATGCTGTTTTCACTAAATATTTTAAAAAGATGAAAGAAATCTTCGACATGATGAATATCCTTTTTATTATTCTTAATAAATTCCAGCTCTTTTCCTTCTCTTAATGCATAAAAATAATCCGCGACAACTCTGAAATCAGAAGTAAACTGAGATCGTACTTCCTCAGACAGGAAGGCAACTTCAATCAAGTTAATCCTGTGATTTTGTATCAACTCCGGCAAATAATCTTTATAAGGAATGTCATCTGTTGTTATCCAGTCAAATAATGTTGTCGGAGCATTCCAATGTTCTATTCCAAAATATAAGACCAGCGTTATAGCAGGACGGCGAAGCGGTTCCTTCTGGTCGATCTGAACCTGATAAGATAACGTATTATATTTCATAATACGAAAAATCATATCCGGATCTACTGTACTCTGATTCTCAAGGCCAATAACAGAGAAAAAAGTATTGCCTTGCCTGTCATACTTCAGGACATCCCTGCGCTGTTCACGTAATGAATTCCGGTCGTCCTCATAAACAGATTCGGTCGGACCAGGAATCAGATTCTCTTCTTTCAATAATCGATTCCCGTGAAAAGCCAGTACATTTACAATATCAGCAAACACATCTGCATATCTCTCGATTAATTTAAATATTTTGTCTTTTTGTGCAGTTCCTTTTTTGATCTTTTCTTTTTGCTCTTCCTTTCTTTGATCCACTTTCTTTCATCATCTCCTTTATCCGCTCACCATGTCTGTTATTAACATTATAGGAAATCACCTTCCCTGTGTCAAGAATATCCCAAGGCGTATCTGAGGTGTTTAAACCAATCTGCTGATATACAGCAGATCGAACGATTATCTTACGGATAACATGAAGCACATCAATTTTTTACAAAGATTTAAATTGACAAACATATATCGCAGT
>DVNP01000326.1 GCA_018714285.1 Candidatus Caccomorpha excrementavium
AGTCATGCTGTAATCTCCAAACTATAATGATTTCTATCTGACCTTGAATAAAATTTTATCATCCTGCGCGTTGTATTTCAACCATGGAATCCCGTCTCAATCACATGACGGACTGCCGTCACCGGATGATGGAATATCATCCTAGGCCCGGCGAATCTCATGACCTCACGGATTCTCTCCCGCATATCCGGTTTGTAACAGTGCACCCTGCAGTTCGAACAGAAGGTCTTTGTCTCCATAAAGGGACATTTGTCGCTTCTCTGTCTTGCGTATGCGTCCAGCGCCGCGCATTCCGCGCACAGGCCGTGACGGCTCTTGTGCTTTTTCCTGCAGTACAGAGCAATCATCAGGGACACAAGCTCCTTTTCCTTCTCTCTTTTGGCCGCAATATCCTGCCTCATCTCTTCCTCCATATTTTTGTTAGCATCAACTAACTACATATTTAAAAGGAAGCGGCGCCAATTTTAAATTAGTCGCCGCTAACTTATATTTTATTATATACAGCCTCTGTCCCTTTTGTCAATCAGAGATTTGTTCTTATTGCTGTTCGTCCGATCCCTTCATTTCCCTGACAGCCTTTCTGACCTTCAGAACCATGGAAGGCGCCACGGACAATTCATCCACGCCCATCCGCACGAACTGCTCCGTCATCTGCAGATCCGCCCCTAGTTCTCCGCAGATTCCGACCCATTTCCCGGCCTTGTGAGCATTCTCCACGACCATCTGAATCATTCTCAGAATCGCCTTGTGATGCGGGTTATAAAACGCGTCCAGCTTGTCATTCTGGCGATCGATCGCCAGAGTATACTGCGTCAGGTCATTCGTTCCGATACTGAAAAAGTCCACCAGCTGCGCCAGATCATCGCTGATCATAACGGCGGCCGGAGTCTCAATCATGATTCCCTGCTCCGGAATCCGGTACGGAAGCCCGTCGCGTTCCAGCCCGGCCTTCACCTGATCCACGATATTATAGATTGCCTGAACCTCCTCGACGGAAATAATCATCGGATACATAACCGAAAGATTTCCGAAATAGGCCGCTCGGAACAGCGCTCTAAGCTGTGTCCGGAAGATGTCCTGCTGCGTCAGGCAGATGCGGATCGCGCGGTAGCCCATGGCCGGATTGTCCTCCCTGCCGAGGTTAAAATAATCAACCTGCTTATCCGCTCCGATATCCAGCGTCCGGATAATGACCTTCTTCCCCGCCATCATCTGAGCGACCTGCTTATAAGCCTGAAACTGCTCCTCCTCCCCCGGAAGCTGATCCCTTCCAAGATACAGGAATTCGCTGCGGAACAGCCCGATGCCGCCGGCGTCATTCTCCAGGACATATCCGACATCGCCGACACTTCCGATATTCGCATAGATATTAATCCTTCTCCCGTCCGGCGTAATATTTTCCTTCCCCTTTAATTCCTGAAGCAGCTGCAGCTTCTCCTGCTCCTGCGCAATCCGCTCCTTCGCTTCCGCGCAGGTCTCCTCATCCGGATCAAAGATAACCTCTCCTCTGAATCCGTCCACAACGGCATACATTCCCGTATGAATCTCATTCAGATCAAGCGGAACCCCAATCAGCGCCGGAATATTCATCATACGCGCAAGAATTGCCGTATGGGAATTCGCGGAACCATGTACGGTTACGAAAGCAAGAATCTTCTCCTTATCCATCTGAACCGTTTCGCTCGGACTTAAATCATCCGCAACAATGATCATCGGATCATCCGAATAATACTCCGCATCCTCATTCCCTTCCAGATTGCTGACAAGACGGCGGGAGATATCCTTAATGTCCGCCGCTCTGGCTTTCATATAATCGTCGTCCATATTGGCGAACATCTCCGAAAAATTATCGCCCGTTACGGCTGCCGCATACTCCGCGTTCACCATTTCCGTCCGAATCATATTATGAATTGCTTCAAGATAATCCTCATCTTCAAGCATCATCTGATGTACCTCAAAAATTGCCGCGCTGGCTTCCCCTACCTCCTTCACCGCCTTATCATACAGGCCCTGCAGCTGCTCCTGCGCTTTCTTCACGGCATGCTTTACCCGTCCGATTTCCGCCTCCGCGTCCGTAATCCTGCTCCGCTTTACCTGGCTTTCTCTCCCCTTTAAGACGAACACCGGACCGATCTGGATTCCCTTATATACTGTCTTTCCCGAAAAACGTTTCATCTTACCCTGCCTCCATCATCCTTCTCCTGCGCGCATGACCAGATCCGCAGATCTGGCCATGCTTTAGTCATGCTTCACAGCTATTATAAGTTCTCTTCGAAAAACTTCTTCATTGCCTCGCAGGCCTGCTCCTCGTCCGGTCCGGTTACCTGCACGCAAACCTCCTGCCCGCACTTTACGGCCAGTCCCATCAGCGCCATCAGCTTCGTTGCCTCTGCCGTCTTAGAGTCCCTGCTGACGGTAATCTTACTTTCAAACTTCTTTGCTTCCTTTACCAGCAGTCCCGCCGGTCTTGCATGAATCCCCACCGCATCCTTAATTGTGTACCGAAATTCTTTCATGATTTTGTTCTCCTTTTTATTTTTATTTTACTCTTTTTTATTCTTTGATGAAAGCAATACTTTCGTATGGCCTCAAAGTTCTCAGCATAGTCCCGGAATCCTCCTGCGGGTAATTCCCAATCAGGCGCCGGTATCCCGCATGGGACAGCTCCTTCTGCAGCGTAACCTCTTTCCCGAAGAAGTTATTCAGCACAATCAGCTCCTGTCCGTTCCTAGTTCTCCGATACGCGAACACTTCCTCCTGATCCTCATACAGGAACTCAATCATACCCTCCTGAATGATCGGATACCGCTTCCTGAGCGCTGTCAGCTTTCTGTAATAATTCAGAATGGAATCCGGATCCCCATCCTCATCCTCAACATTAATGAAGGTATGGTTCGCGGGTATTCCAATCCACGGCTCCCGGTTCGAGAATCCCGCATATTCTCCGGAATTCCACTGCATCGGGGATCTGCCGTTATCTCTGGAGCGCTGACGTAAGACCTCCAGCGCTTCCTCCTCTGTCTTCCCCTCCTGAAGCATGATGTGATAATAATTAATGCTTTCAACATCCCGGTATTCCTCAATTTTATTATAACCGGGATTCGTCATGCCCAATTCCTCTCCCTGGAAAATGTAAGGAGTCCCTCTTAACAGATGAATACAGGTGCCTAACATTTTCGCGGATTCCTTCCAGTACCGATCCGTATCTCCAAGCCTTGATACAATTCTCGGCTGGTCATGATTGCACCAGAACAGCGCGTTCCATCCGTTATGCTCCGCCATCTTTCTCTGCCAGGTCATAAGCAGCTCCTTCAGCCTCCGGTAATCCGGCTTTGCCAGCTCCCACTTATTCCCGTTCTTATAATCCACCTTCAGATGATGGAAGCTGAAGCACATCGACAGCTCATGCTCCGCCGGATCAGTATACCGGATACAATGCTCAAGGCTTGTGGAAGACATCTCCCCTACCGTAACCATATCACCGATTCCGGAATCCGCGGTCAGCTCCTTTAAGAATTCATGGACGCGGGGTCCGTCGGAATAGAACCGTCTTCCGTCTCCCTCCATATCGTCCTCAAATACCTCCGGCTTCGAAATCAGGTTGACAACATCGAACCGGAATCCCTTCACGCCCTTCTCCTTCCAGAACCTAAGAACATCCTTTAACTCATTCCTTACCTCCGGATTATTCCAGTTCAGATCCGCCTGCGTCACATCAAACAGATGGAGATACCATTTCCGCAGGGACGGAACATACTCCCAGGCGGGGCCTCCGAACTTTGACTGCCAGTTCGTAGGAGGAGCCTGCGGATCTCCGTCTCTGAAGATGTAGTAATCCATGTACTTCTTCTCTCCCGAAAGCGCTCTCTGAAACCACTCATGCCTTGTCGAGGTATGATTGAACACCATGTCGAACATCAGGCCCATGCCGCGCTCTCCTGCCTTCTCAATCAGCTCCTCCACATCCTCCATGGTTCCGAACTGAGGATTCACCCTCCGATAGTCCTCCACATCATATCCGTTATCCTTCTGAGGCGACAGAAAGAACGGCGTGCTCCAGATATAATCCACTCCAAGACTTTTTATATAATCCAGCCTGCTTATAATTCCCCGGATATCTCCGATTCCGTCCCCGTCGCTGTCGCAGAACGACTTCGGATAAATCTGATAAATGGTACTTCCCTTAAAATCTGCCATATCTTCTCCTTATTCCTGCTTCTATTCATATTCCGCCACAACAGTTACATTCGCTTCTCCTCGGATTCCCGTAACGAACCGGATATTCTTCGCGTCAGCCGGCTCCGTAATAATGCATACCGTTGTATCCGGATGTCCCGCCGCCTTTATTTTCTCTCTGTCAAACCGGATCAGCGGAGTTCCCGCCGTTACCTTCTGCCCCTCTTCCACAAGATATTCGAATCCGTCTCCGTTCATCGCCACCGTATCGATTCCCACATGAAGCAAAATCTCCACGCCATCGTCCAGCGTCAGGCCGCAGGCATGTCTGGACTCCTGCATTAATACACTGATTACCGCGTCCGCCGGAGCATACAGCGTATCATTCTCCGGAACAATGGCAAGTCCTTCTCCCATCACGCCTTCGGAAAACACCCCATCGCCGACTTCCTTCAGTTCAATTACCTGCCCTGTCAGGAATGCTTTCAGCACCTTCCCGATATTCCCGCTTTCCTTTCCGCCGCTGACGCTGCCCTCCGCAGCCTTGCTTTCTCTGTTCTTCTCTATGGCTGCCACTACACCCGCAGCCGCGCTTGCGCCTGCGCCCGCCGCAATTTCTGCCAGCTCCGCGGCCGGAACCTGTCCCTTCTCCGCCGAAGACAGCTTCTTCTTACCGACTATAATCGTAAGTCCGCAGGATACCGCCACGGCAACAACCATGCAAATGGCAAATCCGGGCATGAATCCGGGCTGAATCGAAAGAATTCCAGGCAAACCCCCGACCCCGATCGCGTTGGCGGTAACTCCCATGGCCACACATAAAACCGCGGCGCAGGCCGAGCCAATCATTCCGCAGACAAACGGGAATACATGCTTTAAATTAACACCGAAAATCGCCGGCTCCGTTACGCCCAGATAACAGGAGATGCAAGCCGGAACATTAACCTCCTGCGCCTGCGCGTTCTTTTTCTGAAGAAAAATCATCCCAAGCACCGCCGAACCCTGCGCAATATTGGAAAGCGCAATCATCGGCCACAGCATGGTTCCGCCGTAATCCGCAATCAGCTGCAGGTCAATGGCATTCGACATATGATGAAGTCCCGTGATAACAAGCGGCGCATAGACAAAGCCAAACACGGCGCCGAAAATAACCCGGAAGGGACCTGTAATTCCCGCATATACCACGGAAGAAATCGCGGAACCGATTCTCCAGCCGATCGGGCCGAGCACAAAATGCGCGGCAATCACTGCCAGCAGAAGGCTGCAGAAGGGAACAACAATCATGGAAACTACCTGAGGCGTAATCTTCCGGAAGAACTTCTCCAGATACACCAGCGTGAACGCGGCCAGAACAGCCGGAATCACCTGCGCCTGATATCCAATCATATTGACCTTAAAGAATCCGAAATCCCATACCGGAATATCCGCCGCAGCGGTCTCCGCCACAGAATACGCGTTCAGAAGCTGTCCGGACACCAGCGTAAGTCCCAGTACAATACCGAGCATCTGCGTTGTCCCCATCTTCTTCGTTACGGACCAGCAGATACCGACCGGAAGCATATGGAAGACCGCTTCGCCAATCAGCCACAAAAAGCTGTCAACGCCCGACCAGAACTGGCTGATGTCGCACAATGTCTTGGTTCCGTTCTCAAACAAATACAGGCTGTCTATACAGTTGCGAAAGCCCAGAATCAGACCTCCTGTAATGATTGCCGGAATCAGCGGTGCGAAAATCTCCGCCAGCGCCGTAACAATCCTCTGCAATACGTTCTGATTCTTCTTCGCGGCTTTCTTTACCGACTCGGTCGATACGCCTTCAATTCCCGATACCGCAATAAAATCATTATAGAAATCAGCCACCGTATTCCCGATGATAACCTGAAACTGCCCGGTCTGCGTAAAGCTTCCCTTCACAACCTTCATGGCCTCAATCTTCTCAACATCCGCCTTCTTAGGGTCATTGAGAACAAATCTCATTCGTGTCATACAATGCGACACCGCGGCAACATTCTCCCTGCCTCCTACCAGATTCAGCAGCTCCTTTGCCTCTTCCACATACCTTCCCATGTCCGTCCTCCTTGTTTTTTGACGTTATCTTGTTCAAACAAGTTCTTATACATATTCTATACCATACTTGTTTAAACATGTCAATAGTTTTTTGCAATTTACACCGTACTCTCTGCGCCTTTTCTGCTCTTGACTTTTTTCTCCAGTGATCTATAATAATAGAAGATGTTTAAACAAGCAGGAGTGATATATATGCCAAAAGCCAAATATTATAAAATCTATCAGAATTTAAAGACAAAAATAGAGACCGGGGAATACGAATTCCAAGAGCTGCTGCCTTCGGAGCATCAGCTCATCACGACCTATGACTGCTCCCGAAACACCGTGCGCAGGGCTGTCAGCGCCCTTGTCGCGGACGGCTATGTGCAGACCATGCAGGGAAAGGGCGTGCGCAATATCTTTCAGCCCACTCTGCAGACCTCCTTCATTCTCGGCGGCATCGAGACATTCAGGGAATCCGCGGCCCGCAACCATCAGGTTCCCAAAACCGAGGTCTTATACTTTGCCGAAATCACTGCCGACCAAAAAATCTCCTCCCGAACAGGATTTGCCGTCGGCGCGGAATTATACTATCTGCAAAGGCTCCATTATCTGGATGGCAAGGCTCTCATTCTGAACCATAACTATTTTTTAAAGGATGTAGCCGTGGGACTTACCAGAGAAATCGCGGAGAATTCCATTTACGAATACCTGGAGAACGTGCTTCATGTGTCCATTGTCACCAGCAAACGAATCATGACTGTGGAGAAAATGACCGAAATAGACGAAAAATATCTGGATCTGGGTGATTATAACTGTCTTGCCGTCATCAGCAGCCAAACCTACAACAGTGACGGCATCATGTTTGAATATACGCAGTCCCGTCACCGCCCGGACTACTTTCGGTTTCAGGACAATGCGACGAGACGTTCCGCAATATAATAATACGAGGGAGAAACGATCATGATTATTCTGATTACAGGAGCCTCTCATACAGGCAAAACCCTAACGGCGCAGAAGCTTCTTGAAGCATATCGCTATCCTTATTTATCCATTGATCTTCTTAAGATGGGGTTGATACGGAGCAATAACACAGACCTGACGCCCGAAGATGATGAAGAACTGGTCGATTATTTATGGCCGATTGTCAGAGAAATCATAAAGACAGCGATTGAAAACGGACAAAATCTTATCGTAGAAGGGTGCTATATCCCATATAACTGGAAGGAAGATTTTTCAGACAGGTATCTGGATGATATTCGTTATTACTGTCTTGTTATGAGCAGAACCTATATCGAGCAGCATTTCTCAGATATAAAAGACCATGCCGACGCAATCGAAAAACGCATGGACGATACCTGGTGTACCATGGAATCTGTTCTTGAAGACAATGCGCGTTATCTCGAAATGTGTGAAAAATACAACTATAATTATATTCTGATTGATCATGACTATCAGGTTACTATTGACTGGTAAGACCAAAAAAGAAAGCCCGCGCGGATTACGGCGTATATAAGTATCCCCGTGCCGTAATCCGCGCAGGCTTCTCTCTTCATTTTTCTATGCATAAAAATTAACAATCGGAATGATCCCGTCAATCCGGTCATTGCAGGACGCCGTCATTCCTTCATCATCTCCAGCAGCAGCCAGGATACCGGATACATCCGCTCCAGCTCTTCATCCGGCATCTGTTCGGAAAGACGCTGCGCGCTGCTCCTCAATTCCTCAAACCAATCCTGTCCGGTAACAGGCTCCGGCGTGTCGATCACCAGAGCTTCTCCGCCGGAAACCATAATCTGCGCGCATACATCCGCCATAATCCATCCTCTCAGATCCGTCCGGCCGCCTTTCAGAAATTCTCCGAAGCAATAACGCAGCGTATCCTCTCCGTACTCAATCAGCGCTTCGTATGCTTCCGGATGCTCTCTGATATAATCCTCAGGATTCGAGGATTCAGCCGGAGATGACTGTATGGTATCAAGCAGCTGCGCAATCACGGACTCTGTGTTCTGTGTATCCTGCGTCCCATCCTGGTCTGTAGCCTGTTCCTGATTCTCAAGCTGCATGCCTGCTTCCTCCTGCGCCGCGCTCCCCTCTAGGGTATCAGGCATCTCTTCCAGATCCAGTCCCTCCACATGAATGAACCCGCCGTCAAATGTCAGCCGGCCGCTAAGCAGCAGCTCTCTGCTGCCATATTCCTGCACATCCACATACAGACAATTCTCCCCTTCATCCATACGAAGAGTGAAGTCATAATTCCCCCGATCCTCCAGCGTATAGCTTGCTTTGCCAACATAATCAAAGATAACAACACGGGAATCTATGAGGCCGGATCCAAAGGAGAGAGTGGCGCAGATTTCCGGGAACCCGTCGCCGGTCAGATCACAGAAATAAGCGTTCCAGATCGGCATCCCCGTGATCAGAACCCTCCGGCCGTCCGCCTCGGACGCGTCCGTTACCGCTATCTGTTCGGGAATATAGGAGAACACTGCCCCTTCAAATTCCGGTATCTCAATCGTAAGCTCCTGCTCCATGCCGGATGGAGAACCGGTATAGTCAAACCACTCCGTGACATGAGCGTTCTGGGTGTCAGGACTTAAGGCCGTCTGATTCCTGACCGGATTCGTTAAGAAGCAGACCGCCACAGCCGCGCACACGATAACCGCGATCAGAACAATCCAGAATCCGGGCTTCCTGTAATTCATTACGGACTTCACGCGCTTCCTGATTCCCACCTCGCCAAACGCCAGCGGGCAGGCGGCCGCCGGCCGCCGTCTGACGCTGCAGGCAAGCAGAGCCTGCGTATAATCCGCCCGCTGCTCACTGTCAAGCTCTTTAATGACCTTCTCATCACAGGCCAGCTCAATGTCCCTGCACAGCAGAAACCAGGCCAGCCATATCAGCGGATGAAACCAGTAAATCGCAAGCAGTACGAATCCAATCGGCTTCCACCAGTGATCTCTGCGCCGGATATGCGCCTGCTCATGAGCGATAACATGCTCCATATCCCCTTCCCGAATCTGAAACGGCAGATAGATTCTCGGCCTGATCATGCCAAGCACGAACGGGGAGCTTACCTTCTCGCTCTGAAAGATATTGTCCCGGTACCGGACGGCAGTATTGACCTTCCTGCGCAGATGCCAATAGCTGGCAGCCAAATAGAGAAGGAGTACGGCGATTCCGGCCAGCCAGAGAACGGCGGCAGCCGGAATCCAGACCTGAAGAGGATTCGCGCTGAATTCAGGTACGGGAGTCAGGGAAGGCTGCCCGGAATCCGGATTCACAAGATTGTCTATCACGGGAATCCCGCTGTCAATTTCCGGCGCGGCATACCGTTCGATGTCCGCCGGAATCGTTTCGCTGCTGGGAATCAGGCTGAACACACTCTCAATGGAGAACGGGGAGAGCAGCCGGATTGCAACGATCCCCCACAGCAGCATATTGATCCACTTCGGCGCTCTCTTCAGCAGAAGTCTTAGAATCACGACCGCCAGTATCAGCCAGCCGGCCGATATACTCCGGTTAATAACTTGTAAAAAGAATTCGTTCATTGCGCTCCTCCTTGTCTAACAGAGTAAACTTTACAGATAGTCTACACCATTAGACAAAGAATGTCAATACATCATTCTTCCCTTATTCTGTCTTTTTTTCATCCTGTTTTACCCCTGATGCGAAGCTCTGTCTTCTCTCAAGCCATTCCTCCCTGGTCAGACTGTTAACATGACCGGTTCGCGTTTCTCCCAGCAGCGGCACTTCCACATCCTTCGTCGTCCATTGATAACGAAAGCCCAGCTTCTCCTGAACACGTCTTGACTTATGATTCCCGTCATAATATCCGCACCAGATTCTCGTCATGCCGAGCTCTTCAAACCCGTGCCGGATCAGCTCCTCTGCCGCTTCCGGAATGAGTCCCTGACCCCAGAAGGGCTTCCCGATCCAGTACCCCAGCTCACATTCATCGTCTCTGTTTGTCATATCGGTGTGTCCGTTCAGCTTCAGCTCAATTGCTCCGATCGGCCGATTCTCCGGTTTCAGACAGACGGCGTAACATTCCCGTCCGCAAAACACCTGTTCAATGACAGTCCGGCTCTCTTCCACACTCTTATGCGGCTTCCAGCCGGCTGCCGGGCCCACTCCGGGATCACTTGCATATTTGTATAGCTCTTCTGCATCCGCGATGTCCCACGGACGCAGAATCAGTCTTTTTGTTTCCAGAACCATACTATATTCCTTCCTTTTGTCTTTCTATTCTCTTATTCTATATATCGATCACGGCCCTGACTGCGCCCTTCCCCGCGATCATCTCCCGGAAAAGTTCCTCGATTTTCTCTCCCAGCCCGTCTTGATACAGATCGGTAAAGAAAATCTTTTCATTGGATAAAATCGGCTTTAACTGATCCCGCAGCGTTTCCGGCCGTCCTATTACAATATCCTGAAGCGCCCGCGTAATCTCACCGCTCATGGGATCCGGCGCCAGCGTATACGCACTGCCGAAATCATCCACAGCCATCATATAACGCAGCCACCCCGCGATGCCCAGCGGAATGCCTATCAGGCGTCCTGCGTCTCCATACATCCTGGTATAAGCCTTGATCGTCTCTCCGAACCGGACTCCCAGCCCCTGAGATTCGTCCGTCACAATCCGAAGATTGGTATCAAGCAGATATTCATTCACGAAGCGAACCCGGAACAGTTCATCCGCAAAGGCTTTCGGATCCAGAATCCCGGGCGACGGGCACACGGGCAGTCCTTCCGCATATGCAACAATTTCCCCAAGCTTCCTTAACTTCGGATCATGGTTAAGCATAGGAGCAAAATACTTCTCTCCCAGCAGCACTCCAATCGGAGCCAGCGCCGAATGAACCGGGTTCAGCAGCGCCGTCACCTTCATACGCTCCGATTTGTTCACGGTATCACGGTTGCCTAAATAGACCCCTTTCCCTGTCTCCAGCGCGGGACGCCCGTTCGGGAAGGAATCTTCTATAACCAGATACTGCGGAGCTTCTCCGTTGATAAACGGCGCAATATAAGTACGCTTCGCGGTCTCAACCGGCTGCATCTCCTCAACGCCAAGCGCTTCCAGATCCGAGGCGATATCCGGATTGGGCCGCGGCGTAATCTTATCAATCATAGTCCATGGAAATGCGATGGCGCTCTCATCCTGCACATAGGAAACAAAGCCTTCCTCCACGAAGCCTCTCCTCTGCCATTCCACTGCCATAGTCAGAACAGAGCTTCGCAGCAGGCTGCCGTTTCCAGAACAGTTATCCATGGAAACCAGAGCCAGCGGCGCGCTTCCTGCGCGGTAACGCTCCCACAGCATAGCCGTCACAATCCCCATCGCGCTTCCCGCCTGATTCGGCCCGTTCTCAATATCCGCCCGGACAGCAGGAACATAATCCCCCCTGGCATCGCTCAGAGCATACCCCTTCTCCGTAATCGTAAAAGAAACCAGCTGCAAAGAAGGAGCCCTGAATATTTCTTTTAACCGGTTCCATTGCGCGGGAGCACCGCTCTGAGCCTTTATCACCTCTCCAAAACAGCCCAATACCCTGTAATCCCGCCTTCCGTCTTCGTGAAGAATGACGCTGAGTCCCAGGTTATCATACGGAGCATAGATCCTGTCCGCGACCTCATAATCAAAGGTCTCCACACAGGTCAGAGCCGTATCCAGATCCCCGTTCTCCAGCATACCGTCAGCAATTCCCCCGATAAAGATGCGGAAGATATTTCCAATGCCGAAATGCGCCCAGCGGGGCGATTTCTTCGCGTTGGCCGCGGCCAGATCAATGTCATAGGAAGGCAGGCTGATTCCTGTCGCTTCCCAGGATGCGCGCTCCTGAATTCCGGTACGTGTAAGCTTCATTATGTTATGTCCTTTCAGATTTTATATCTTTTCAGATTTCATGTTCTTTAAAAATGTTTCGCTTTTAAAAATTTCCACATTTTAAGCCTGCGCAGGCACAGGTACGCTTCACATTGACAGGATCCGTTCCGCCGCCTGTCCTGCGCTGATTTCCGACACATCAACCTTTACAGTCCGAAGCGCGTCATACAAAGCAATCCTGCCAATGCTGCGCTCTATCACATCCGCCCGGCGAAGCCCCGCCCGGACATCCTTCTCGAGACGCTTCTTCAAGGCTTCTTCGGTGCATATCAGGGAGATCGCTTTTACCTCACATCCTGCGGTATGAAGCCCCGACAGAATCTGATCGATAATCTCCTGCTGATGCATAACCCAGCAAAAGATGATGTTCTCATAGACAGAGCATCGAAGAAAATTGTTCAGAAGATAGCAGATGTTATCTGTTACCATCTTTTTCGTCTCCTCATTAACCTGGAACGGATCCGCATCCCAGCACCAGTCGCCGTCAAGAAAAACCGCCCTGTCCATTTTTTGCTTTAAAATCTGCCCGACCGTTGTCTTTCCCACACCCATTGTGCCGCCAATCAGATACAGTGTCTTCCGCTTTGTCATGATACACCTCCATCTGTCTTATCTGCTCAGACAGCAGACGCAGTCCGGTGAATGATTATTCCGGACTGTCAAAGAGCCGCCTGCTCCATCTCAAGCAGCTTCTTCTTTTTCTCAATCCCTCCGGCATAGCCGGTAAGACTTCCGTCCGCCCCAACCACACGATGACAGGGGATGATAAGCGATATGGAATTATGTCCCACCGCGCCGCCCACGGCCTGCGCGGACATATGGGAAAGCCCCCTCTGCCCCGCGATCCTGCCTGCAATCTCCCCGTAAGTCATCGTCTTCCCGTACGGGATCTTCAGAAGGATTTCCCAGACCGCCCTGCGAAACTGCGTTGTCCTCATGGAAAGCTCCGGTGTAAAATCCGGCTTCCTCCCGCCGAAATAAATCTCCAGCCACCGGCCGGTCTCTTCAAACACAGGAAGCATTTTTTCCTGCGTTTCTTTTCCGAGCGTATCCGCAAAATACTTCTGCCCGTCAAACCACAGCCCGATTAACGCCCTGCCGTCGCTTGCGGCGGTCAGCCTGCCGAGCGGCGAATTATAATGATAAATATAATCCAAATCTGTCCTCCCTTTCCTTAGCCCGCGAAATGTCTTGTAAGCCACTTCGCAACCCCGTCCTCGTCGTTCCCCTCTATCACGGCCGTTGCAATTTTCTTCAGCTCATCCGCCGCATTTGCCATGGCATAGCATTCATCCGCCATCCGGAACAGTTCGATATCATTTTTCCCGTCCCCGAATACAACCATCCTGCCGCAGCCCGTCAGCTCCTTTAACCGCGCCGCCGCGCCTGCCTTTGATACGGTCCCGGGCATGATCTCCAGCCATTGTTCTCTGGAGTAGATATCCCTTTCATACACACAATGGAACTGTTCCCGAAACCTCTCATACATCGGATACAGTTTGTCCGGCTCGTCAATACAGGTAATATAAAAACAATTCCCCTGTATCAGCTCCCCGGTATCCGCAACCGGAGTATTCCGGACATCTCCCTTCCTGCTGTCTAAGAACCTCTTCATTCCTTCGGTGCATTTTTCCCGGATATAACAGAATTTTTCCGTATGCCCGGCAAAGGAGTACACAATGGGATAGATCTCATTGCGAAACAGCTCGCAAAGGACCTCCTGTACCGAATCATCAAAATAATTTCCATATAGGATCCCGCCTGTCACGTTGTCAACAACAAATGCCCCGTTATACACAATCAGAGGAATCTTCGCCCTCAGACCTTTCGTAACCTTTCTGGCTGTCAGAAACGAGCGCGCCGTCGCATAGGAAAAAATCATCCCGCTCTCTGTCAGACGCTCAATGACCTCCCTCGTATGATCGGATATTGTTTCGTCGCTTCGAAGCAGGGTTCCGTCCAGATCAGACAGATAAAGTGTTTTCATTCCTATCAGCTCTTCCATTTCACTCTTCCCTGATCAGGGCATACATCTTCATATCCAGAACCTTCCCGTTCTTTACAGCATTCCGCCGAAGCGTTCCTTCATATTGGAAGCCGGCTTTTTCAAGCACACGCTGAGATCCGATATTATAAGCAAACGGTTCCGCATAGATACGGATCATATCACTGTTAGAAAAAACATAACTGCAAAGCTGTTTTACAGCTTCTGTCATAATTCCTTTGCCCCAGTATTCTTCCGCTATATAGTATCCGAGCTCTGCCGTTTTGCTGTGAATGTTCGTCTGACGAAATGCGCCAATACTTCCGATTACCTTTTCATTAACCGTAATCGCAAAAGCAAATGTACCATTTTCATCAGCGGAAAGCATGGCCAAGATAAATTCCTTCCCGTCCTGCTCCCTGTATGGATATGGCAGCCCATCCCTGAGATTATCCTGCACTTTCTTATTTGAAAGTACAGATGCTAAATCTGCCGCGTCTTCTATTCTCCATTTTCTGATTTTTACAATCATATCGTCACCTCTGTTTTACTTTCATGCTTTCCTGATCAGATGTCTGATAACCCCCTGATAAATGTATCTGTTCTCTTTTTCGCCGCATCCGGATTCAGCTTCAAAATCCGTTTCCGGATCTTATCATAACTATCTAGAGGCGTCAAATCAGGCAGCTTTAGCCCCCGTCTCTCCCAGAACTCTTCCACTGTCGTAAACACCGTACTGTTCCAGCCGTAGGCCTCCCCGTATTGATTTCTTTTCTGAGCTCTGCCGCATATTGTAATGAACATGCGCATCTGCAATTCTACCACAGCCCGTTCAAACCTTGATTTCTCCTCCCGTCCGAAGCCTCCCCTCTGCCTAATCTCATGAAATGCAATTTCCCCTTCCGAGACAATTTCATAGATCCGCTTTGCCGTCTGACTGATGGTCCCGTTATCATAAGCCTCCTCAAAGCTTTCTCCATGCCGTCTGACCGCATAAAAAAGCGGGTACCATTCCCTTGTGATAAATCCGCTTGTCCGAAAGAAAACCTTAGCATAGGCAATGTCATTGCGTTCCTCCAGCACCCGCATCCGCCATTCCCACGGGTCGGTCTCCGGATCCCCGGTATGCCACTTTACAGGGGAATCGAACTGCTCCTGCTCCTTCCAGTCATACGGAATCACCGCGTAGATCCCCCTGGCGTTCCCTCCGCCCATGGAGAATCCGCATTCTGACAATTCCTTACAGAAATCCGCGAAATTACGTATCATGCTTTTGCGCACCTCCCGGTTTTTCTATATTATAACACTTCATGCATGCTAACCGGAATACTGGATTTGTAAATTATTTTCCTGTTCAGGAAAGGTGTTCAGGGAAGGGCTGACGGCGCTGCTTTGTTCCGGCCGGTTTCCCAGATTTTCCCCTGAGTTTTACACTTTCATAAGATAACCCGCATGTTATGCATGCTTTAAATCCCGGAAAATCAAGCATTTCCGGGATTTTTACCAAAACCTATTGACGTTATGCTCTATTTATGCTATAATAGATATATATTTTTATGTCTACATGGAGGTTACTATGATCCGAAAAGATAAGAAAACTTTTAAAGACGGTTCAGTTAAAACTCAGATCCGTGTCACAGAAGGCTACCGCCCCTACCCCAGCTCTTCCCCGAAACAACGGACCGTAAAAAGTTTCGGCTACCTGGAAGACCAGACCGATCTGGACGCGTTCTGGAAAGAGGTCAACGCCTGCAATGACAGCCTTAAGAAAAAACGTGACCTCCGGATTGAGATCCCTCTCTCGGAACGGATGTATTCCGATAACAACCGTCTCCTGAACTATGGCTATAAATTCCCTGAGTCTGTCTATCATCTCCTGGGGATTGACTCTTTTATGACAGACTACCAGAAACGTTCCGGCTTCCGCGGGAAATATTCCCTAAATGAGGTTTTCCGCTATCTTGTGATAGACCGGATTCTCTATCCTTCCTCCAAGCGGGAAGCGGCCTCCAGACTTTTGAATTATTACGGCCTGCAAAGTGAGTTTGAACTCCCCGATATCTACCGGGCGCTGGATCAGTTTAACCACTTTTTCTATGATTTTCAGCAATATCTGCATGGGAAAGTGACGGAGCTGACTGGCCGAAGTCTGGAATACTCCCTTTATGATGTGACAAACTACTATACAGAGAAGGATTTCCCGGATCCGGATGAGGTTTATACGGACCGGAATGGACAGCAGACCAAAGGACCGGCCCTTGCCCAGAAAGGGGTGTCCAAAGAGCACCAGCTGACACCGATCATCCAGATGGGACTTTTTCTGGATGGGAATGGGATCCCGGTCTGTATGGATGTCTTCCGAGGGAATATGAGCGATTCCGATACGTTGAAAGAAAATCTGGACGGGTTTAAAAAAGAATACGGCATTAAGCGGACGGTAGTGGTGGCAGACAAGGGAATGAACTGTTCCCATAACATCGACCTTCTGTGCAGCCAGGGGGATGGCTATGTATTTTCCCAGATCCTGAAGGGGACAAAAGGGAAACGTTACCACAAGGAACTCTTTGACCCGGAGGGCTGGTACAGTTCCGGTAACGGGGAGTATCGTTGGAAACTGATCACGGAAGAGTATAAAGGGAATGAGATCCAGTTTGAGACACGGGACGGGGAACGGGTGGAGAAGAAGAAAGCGGTCAAACGGATGAGAAAGGTGCTGCTTTACTGGTCAAAGGCGGACGCAGGGATGGCAGCCCGGAAACGGGAAGAGAAACTGAAAAGGGCAGAGAAGAGCACGGAAAACAACGCGTATGGTATCGCGCATGGGAAAGACCGTTATCTGAAAGAAGAGACCGTCCTGAAGGGAACCGGGGAGATCCTGGACCAGGGGCAGGTCGCGAAAGTATCTGTGGTAGATCGGGAAAAGGCGGAAAACGACGCGATGTATGATGGATACTTCGCGATCATAACAAGTGAGATGGATTATGACGCGTCAAAGATACGGGAAGTTTACCATGGATTATGGAGGATCGAGGAGTCTTTCCGGATTATGAAGAGCGATCTGGATGCCCGTCCGATCTATGTAAACACCCGGGAACATATCCGTGCACACTTCCTGATCTGTTTCACAGCCCTTGTGATCGTCCGGATGATCCAGCATTATATGGGGGAAAAGAGGCTGTCCGCGGAACGAATCGCGACATGTTTACGGGAGGCGAACTGCCTGATTGAGCGGGGAGGATATGTAAGGCTGCTGGATGTGGGAGGAAGGATCCGGTATCAGGAGATATGGGATAAAAAGAAGGGCAAACTGGTACCCAGCCTGAAATTCAGCGCAGAGGATCAGGTTGCAGTTGATTATCGGAAGATACAGGAAATCTTTGGGACAGATTTTTATTTCGCGTACGCGAAACAGGAAGACTTTAAACGTTTCTTCTCTGAGATGGATCTAAGAAGAGCATAACAGTGGAAAGCCCCCGCCAACCCTTTTATTATGGGATGTCCGGGGGATTTTTCCTATGAAAGTGTAAAACTCAGGTTATAGCACAATTATAGCAGATTATGAGCGCCGACAGAAGGAAGCGCGGAGACGCACGGCGGCATGGTACCTGAAGATATGGCCGGAGTTATATCAAAATCTGCTGCCGGAGGAGGTGAAAAGCGGATGGATGAACAGCGCAGCACAGAACAGGAAACAGCGCAGGCAGGATTTACAGCAGATGAGCGACAAAGAGCCATTGACATTATTACAGAGCTTGAAGAGCGAAAATCCCATGTAACAGCCCAAAACGGAGTCATTACGCACAAGAAGAAGCCGCAGAAGCCGCCTATTACAGATTTTGGCCTGCTGAAG
>DVNP01000327.1 GCA_018714285.1 Candidatus Caccomorpha excrementavium
GCAGCACTTCATCCGCCTTGCGCAGAGCATCCGGCATGGTTGTCCTTCTGTCCACGATCTGAAGAAGCTTGTCATTGGGAATGACAATGAGCGTATCCACATTGGCCTTCAATCTTTCGATTCCCGCAATCGCGTTGTTCATTCTCTGCTTTGCTTCGAACGTAAACGGCTTCGTCACGATTCCGACCGTTAAGATTCCCATTTCCTTTGAAATCTGAGCAACCACGGGCGCTGCCCCGGTACCCGTACCGCCGCCCATTCCGCAGGTAACGAAAACCATATCCGCGCCCTTAATCACATCCACAAGCTCGTCTCTGCTTTCCTCCGCTGCCTTCTCCCCGATCTCCGGCTGTGCTCCCGCTCCGAGACCCTTTGTCAGCTTCTCTCCGATCTGGATACACTGAGGCGCCTTACAGGTCTTCAAATGCTGCTTATCCGTATTAATACAAATAAACTCTACACCGACAATATTCTCTTCTATCATGCGGTTCACTGCGTTATTCCCCGCACCTCCGACTCCGATCACAAGTATCTTCGCACTTGCTTCTGTCTCGTTCATTTTAATTTCAAGCAAAGTAGTTCCTCCTTCACTGGTTGCTCCCATAATATCTTTTCCGTCCCATTTCAATACAGACTCCGCCTGCGGATTTAAATCCCCAATTCCGCTCTCCCTGTATTTCAACACTATACATAATCATATCTTCTCTTGCAAAAATAATCAAGCACAATTTCTAATTTCGTGCTGATTTTTTTTAGATTTATCTGAAGAATATGAGAAATTATGGTAATTTTGTCGAGTATTTCCAAATTTACTCATCATACGTTCCAATTACTCTCTGTCCTGGTGTATAATCAGTCATATCAATCGTCATCTTTTTGTCCAGCTCATCCGCCTTCGGCAAAATTGTTACAAGCGCTGCGGCTGCCTCATCGTACATTTCTTTTTTCCCAAGCTTAACCTGAATATTCCCGCACAAAAAATCCACCTCCAAATCTGCGTTAAAATGAATCTCTTCTACACTAAGCTCGTATTTATCAATCAGCCTTGTCAGATTCAAAATTGTCTGGAACATCCCGCTGTTTTGAACCTCCAGCTTCTCATACAGGATCAGCTTGCTGAATTCCAGGCCTGTAATAACCGGAATTCCTTCCTTCTTTTCGGACGAACTCTCCACAACAATTCCATCCTTATCAAAGTACAGATAGTTGCCCATTACCTTGACACAGCCGGTAAGAATTTTTTCATATACGGTAATTACCACGGAATTCTTATCGGACATTTCCACACTTACATACTCGACAAACGGGATTCTTTCCTGTTCCTGATACCGGCATCTTAAGTAAAGCAGAAACGCAAACCGATCCGTCGGCTCCGTAACGATTCGATCGATAATTTCCTGATCCGTGTAATAGGTATTGCCCTCTACCTCTATCGTCTCCAGCCGGCTGCTTCCCGCAAATACAACCAAAAACACGAGAAGCAGCAGACATACTCCTGTTAGAATCAGCATTAATTTCCATATTCTCTTATGTCTACTGGCTTTCTTCACGATTTACTCCATTTCTGCCGGATACCGGGAATCCGATGCGTTCCCGTACGTCAGTACTCCCTGACGCACGCTCCAAGCTTCCTCAAATCTCCTGTGATGTCTTCATAGCCTCTTCTGATATAATCTTCCGGATCCCTGACCGTGGTCCTGCCCTTCGCGAACAGCCCCGCAGTCACCAGAGCAGCCCCGTCTCTTAAATCGCCTGCCGTTACCTCCGCTCCCGTAAGCCCTCCTCCTCCGGTAATCGAAGCCGTATTCCCCTCCACTCTGATCTCCGCTCCCATCCTCGCAAGCTCGCCCGCCGTATGGAACCGGTTCTCAAATATGGTCTCTGTAATCCGGCTCTCCCCGGACGCGCCGCACATCAGCGCCATCATCAGCGACTGCATATCTGTGGGAAATCCCGGATACGGCGCAGTCGCCAGAGATACCGCGCGCAGCGGAAGCTTCGCGGCCAACGTAACGCTCCCGGCATCGGCGCCGATTTCGCATCCGGCTTCCCGAAGCACCGCAATCAGGCTGTTCAGCTCCTCCTTCCGGACTCCGGCAACCCTGACCTTTCCTCCCGTTCCCGCGGCCGCTGTCAGATAAGTTCCGGCAACAATGCGATCGCCGGGAAGAACATACTCGGTATCCCTTAACTCTTTTACCCCCTCGATCGTAATGCTGTTGCCCCTGCATGAAATCCTTGCGCCCGCGCCGTTTAAGAATTCGCACAGAATCCCGATCTCAGGCTCTGTAGCCGCATTCTGAATCCGGGTCGTGCCCCTGGCCAGAACGGCGGCCAATATAATATTCTCCGTTGCGCCGACGCTTGGGAACTTCAGAACAATATCGCTGCCGCACAGCTCTTTCGCGTCAAAACAAAGCGTCCCGTCCTTCTCTTCCACATTTACCCGCATTTTTCTCAGGGCGTCAATGTGGAAATCGATCTTGCGCTCTCCGATCGAACAACCGCCGGGATATGCGATCGCCGCATGCCTGCCCCGTCCGGACAGAGCCCCCATAAATAATACCGACGCTCTTGTCCTTTTTACTTCGGCTCCGGTTACAATACCGTCCGCGACATCGGACGCATCAATAATCAGCGTCCTTTCTTCTCTTCGCGTCCTGCAGCCAAACTGTCCAAGCAGTACCTCCATATTGCCGATATCCCGAATTCCCGGACAATTTTTTATTCTGCTCTCGCCCCGGTGCAGAACGGCGGCGGCCAGCAGCGGAAGCGCCGCGTTCTTGGAGCCCTGCACTTTGATTTCCCCGGATAACGGCCTGCCTCCGATCACCTCAATAAAAGACATGGAGCACCTCAATTATCAATCCTATATCCCAACATATGCCGGACCGCGAAAATCGTTCCTTATACTTCGGCCTTAATCTGATTGGACACGCTTAAGGCAATCCCCATTTCCAGCAGAAGCACAACCAGCGAGGTGCCTCCGTAACTGATGAACGGAAGCGGAACGCCCGTGGAAGGAATCGTGCTTGTAACAACAGCAATGTTGAGCAGGACCTGCACCCCGATATGCGCCATAATTCCTGTCGCAATCAGCCCTCCGTACAGATCCGCGGAATTAACCGCGATGAAGAACAGTCTGTACAGCAGCAAGATATACAGCAGAATCACCGCGATAGCCCCGAACAGCCCCAGCTCCTCGCAGATAACGGAAAAAATCATATCAGTATGGGACTCCGGAATAAAGCCCAGCTTCTGCATGCTTTGCCCCAGACCCTTCCCGAAGATGCGTCCCGAAGCAATGGCATACAGTCCCTGAAGAATCTGGTATCCCTTCGGATGCGTCTCAATCTGCAGCCAGGCGTCGATTCGCTCGCTTCTGTAATCCACTCCGAATACAAAGATACAGCCCAGAATGACAAACAGAACGCCGCATACAATGAAATACCCCTTCTTTCTGCTTGCCACAAAGCAGATGGCTACCATGATAACCCCCATGATCAGCGCGGTACTGAAGTTCTCGACCACAACCAGTCCAATCAGCGGGGCCACGAAAAAAAACACCCTGAGAAAGCCTGTAAACCTGTCAAGCCTGCGCGGAGACAGCTGTACGATATAGGATGTAAATAATATAACCGCAATCTTCGTAATCTCAGACGGCTGGAACCGGAAGCTGCCAAATTCAATCCACCGCGTGGAACCGCCGGACTCGGAACCTGCGACGATAACCACGATCTGCAGCAGAAGGCAGATGCCGTACAGCAGATAAATCGGACGGATCCGAATGAGCGGCAGCTTGTTAATATAGATTCGGTAATCGATCTTGGAAACCACTATCATGCCTGCAATTCCCAGAACCGCCGCCCTCGCCTGCTGCTTTAAAAATTTCGTCGCGTCGCCGTAGAACCTCTGCGCATTATAGGAGCTTGTACTGTATATCATGACCAGTCCGAAGCATACCATGAATATCGTCAGAAACAGCAGACTGTAATCATAAAAGCGTTTCGGCTTCCGCCTTTTTCCCTGCTCCATCCCGGCTCTGTTCATTGATACCTCCTGACATATTCCTTAAACAGTCTTCCGCGTTCTTCATAATTTGAAAACATTCCCCAGCTCGCGCAGCACGGAGACAGCAGCACACATTCTCCCGGCCTTGCGTGATCATGGCAGAAGGCAACCGCTTCCTCCAGTGTATCCGCCATTACAATATTGGTAAAGCCGTGCTCTCCGGCCGTCTTCGCAATCTTCTCCCGCGTCTGGCCGATCAGCACCAGACAGACGATTCTGCCGTCAAAGGAATCGATCCACTCATCATATTCTTAACCCTTATCATATCCTCCGGCAATCAGGAAGGTCCCT
>DVNP01000328.1 GCA_018714285.1 Candidatus Caccomorpha excrementavium
CCCTTTCAGGCAGACAAGTGAGATAATAAAAACTTGTCACTTGGAAGGGAGCATATCAATTATTAATGTGATAGCCATGCGCACTTAAATATTTATCAATAATTATTCCTGATTTAGAAAGTACGAATGGCCAATTCCAGAGCCCTTGTAATTTGCTGCAGGCTCATACTGGGAGGAATCGGGGTTTTACCGGCAGCCTGTTCCACAGAGTAGGGCACATGGATAAATCCGCCCTGCATGTCATGGTATTTAAGATGGATCAAGTGCAGGAGACTATACATGAGACTGTTGCAGACATAGGTCCCTGCAGAATTTGAGACAAAAGCCGGAATCACTTCATTTCGCAGCGTCTTTACAATCTCTTTTACCGGTAAAGAGGAAAAATAAGCGTTCGGTCCGTCAGAAAAAACGGGTTGATTATCAGGCTGTATCCCGTAATTATCTGGTATAACAGCATCCTGAAGGTTAATGGCAACCCGTTCTACAGCGATGCCGGCATATCCGCCTGCCTGACCGGCGCAAATTACAATATCAGGGCTGCAGCTTTCAATGGCCTTTTCCAAAACAAAACTGGATGTTACAAAAGATACCGGAATCTCCGCCTTTACAACCTCTATTCGGCCAATACGATCCGGCAGACATTTTACGGCTTCAAAAGATGGATTGACAGATTCCTTATTAAATGGTTCAAAACCGGTGACTAATACTTTCATTATATTCCTCCATTATCTTTATTCAAATAGCCCGGATAATTGCTGTAGGTCATTCTGCCGGTAAACGGCGTAATGTTTGCCAAAGAATGATCCTGCGGCAACGCCGCCATAAGCTGTTCCTGACCACATTCCTGATATGTAAAATCGGGTTCTTCTGCGATATGGGGAAGAATGATGAGCTGGTACTTATGCTGCGCAAGTCCCTGCAGAAGCAAATCATCGCTTTTGATTTCTGCGGTAATCTCCATATTGGGATTAGAAGAAGTTACCCTTTCCAGTAATGCCAGCATCGGCATAGACGCGCAGGAACCGATAGATAAGGTACGGCGCATTCGGATTTCGTTCCGGCTGGAGGAAACCAAAATTCCCGGTTATGTTGTACTGGGTTTCTATATACGCATTGTACTTTTACGCGGCAAACAGTTAAAATGTAAGGGAAAATAATTAAGGAAGCGTATTGCCGCTTTTCAAAACCTTAAGGCCGGCGTAAGCGTCATATGTATTTTATCGAGATACACTCTGCTTTGTCAAGGTAAATAAATAGCGGACTGTATTCAAAACTGAGGAGGTCTCAATATGGAAAACAACAAGCGAAAATCTAAGAGAACAAAAAGCGGGTCATGACGGTTGCCGGAATTGACATGACCATTCCGGAGGAGGGAACGGACTTCCTCACGGAAGAACAGGCCCGGCGCAAAATTTATGAAGAATATGTCGCCGGATTTTCAGGATACATGGCGGGAGCCGCATTGCTGGGAAGGTCCGGGAACTGATAGATTGTTATGTGAAAAAAAGAATGGAGATGTGAAAAATGGCAGTATGTGAAGCAACGAAGGAAAATTTTGATGAGTTAACCGGCTCGGGATATACTGTGGCGGATTTTTATGGTTCCCACGCTGCTCTTTTTCCGCGACGGCAGGGTCGTTCATCAGTGCAAGGGCTATATGGACCGTCAGGCTTTGAATCATCAGATTGCGAAGCTGCTGTATTAAAGGAGGCGTTCTCATGGGCAGGATTCGATTGAATGAAGATGCAGAAGTGGTTCGTACTGTGCGGGAGGGGCTGAAAGAGACAGGGGGATATTGTCCCTGCCGTACGGAACATATTCCGGAATATCAATGTATCTGTCAGGAATTCCGGCAACAGTGCACCGACCCGGATTTTGAAGGCTATTGCCATTGTATGTTGTACTATAAGGAAAAATAACAATCATGGGAATTCCGAATTTAGCCTCTTCTCATCTGCCGGAGAGTATGATAAAATAAAGCTTAACAAAAATAGCCGATAAAATGCTTTGCATGGAGCAATATGTGACAGAGGTGAGCGCCATGCGGACCGGGCAGCCGGCAACGGGCTGTTTCGGTTCTGATACTGCATGGATTAAATGGAGGAAGCAACATGAATGACCGAATGACAATAACCGAAGCCCTGGCTGCCCTGGCTGCTTACGGCCCTGCCGTCTGGCTGGGCGTCCTGGCGGCTGTCGTAACCTTTGTGATTGAGATTGTGTTGTGTACCAAAGGCATCCTGTTTGCCGGCGGCGAACAGAAGCTGAAGCGGGCCCGGCAGGCGGGAAACGTGGCGCTGGGCACGCTGAAACAGTGCCGGTACAAAGACCGGGAGCCGGAGGGAAAGACGGCAAACCGCCTGTATACCGGCATTTATGAGTATACCGTGGACGGGGTGACCCGGACGAAGCAGCTTGTTCTCTCAGGCATGAAGCCGCCCCACACCCTCTATTTTTATTATACCTCCACCCCGGATCGTGTGTTTTCCGAGTATGACATAGGGAAAAATCCCCTGAAGCTTTTGATGTACATCATTCCGGTCCTGGTGGCCTTTGTGGTCATGACAGCGCTGGGCTTCCGGCCTTGACAGGACTTCTTTCACAATTCCGATTTTTCTTCCGAACCCTTATCTTCAACGGTATTATAACGCAGAAAATAAAGAGCGGAATTCCTTCTGAGATTCCCTCAAACATATAAGATAATAGGTTACGGAGGCTTCCGGATCAGAGATGGGAACTTCGATCCGACTGTCCTCCGTCTCCAGATATTTCTTCGCCAGATCTGTCGTGAAGGAGGGCAGAGAGGAGGCGCGTACCGATGCCCTTTGGGCAGAGCGAACACCAGGGATTCCCTGCCGCACCTTTTCATAAAGTACTGTTCCCCCTCCGGTTTGTGGGAAAGAGCGATCAGCTGATAGATCCCGTTTTCCAGGCCGGACAGGAGCAGCTTTTCCTCTCAGTATAGCAAAAAAGGCGGCCGCCTGCAAGCGGCAAAGCTTTTTTCAGGCATAATACGGAAAATAAAATGACGCGTTCATTGCCTGCCGAAAGGAGGAATTACAACATGAAGCAGATGCTTTTCATCATTTTTTTGTTTCTGCTGCTTGGTTTCTGTGTGACCGGATGCGGTCAGTCGAACCTTATGCAAACGGTTGAGGACCCCTCCCGGACAGCAGAGCAGGACACGGAACCGGCCGGCGGGACAAAGGAGCGGAGTACGGAATCAGGCGGAACAGAGGAGCAGAGTACACAAACAGGCGGAACAACGGAGCAGGAACAGGAATCAGAGACACAATATATGGAACAGACAGAGTATATCGGCACGGTGCCGGAGGAGTATTTTCAAAGTTCCGCGCGCCGGGGCCGGGTGGTTCAGGTAAATTATGATTGCGTGGATTATACGGCGGGAGAAACGCCGATTACCAAAACGGCGCTTGTCTATCTGCCTTATGGGTATGATGAGACAGACAGCCGGACGAGATATGATATTCTCTATCTGATGCACGGCTGGACCATGACGGCAAATGATTTTTTCGGTGAAGGCAGCGGAATTGTAAATATGCTGGATAACATGATTGAGGCCGGCGATATACCGCCGCTGATTGTGGTCAGCGTTACGTTTGACGCGGAAAATCAGTCTCAGAGCTTTTCCAGATCCGTGGAGGAGCTGTCCGTATTTCATAACGATTTGCGGGAGCATCTGATGCCTTATATAGAGAGTCATTATCATACTTATGCAGAGGACGTCACACCGGAGGCCTTTCAGGCGTCCAGATCGCACCGGGCCTTCGGCGGGTTTTCTCTTGGCGCTGTTACTACATGGTATCAATTCATCTATAATCTGGATTATATTCAATACTTCCTTCCCATGAGCGGCGACTGCTGGATCATGGGAACCTACGGCGGCCGGTATTATCCGGAAGAAACGGCGGATTATCTGGAGCAGATCGTCAGAGACAGCGGCCTTGCGGAAAACGGCTTTCGCATTTATCAGGGCATCGGGACGGACGATCCCATCTGGGATCAGACGGACAGCCAGATACAGGAGATGTTTACCCGCAGCACCTTTCACCATTGAGGTGGAGGATTACAGCACCAACGAGAAGATCTTTTATCCGCCTCAGGCGCTGGATACGGCGGATGCTCCGCTGGCAGAGGGCGGCGCGGGAGTCCTGGCCTATTATGCTCCCTGGGGAGACGTGGTAATGTTCTACGACAGCTTCAGAACAAACTCCTCCCTGTATGAGCTGGGACGGGCTGTATCCGGCGCAGACCGGATCCATGAGATGTCCGGAACAATCACCATTGACGTCGCCGGATGAGCTCCGGACGGCAGGGTCGCTGTGAAAGGCGGCCTTTTCCCGTTTTTCTCCGTCATTTCCCATTCTTTGAAGACAGTTCTATTCTTTAGAAAATCATACATCTAAAATCAAAAAGGCAAATATTCTTTTTTAAAAATTTGTGACAAGCTTAGAATCCGAAAACCCGTCCATTTTAAAGACAATGACTGGGGATTTCCGTAAAATGGAATTCATCGGCATGAGCAGTACAACGGAGATAGAATATTTTCAGAAGGGGGAAGAGGATCGTTATTATGATAACATTTACGGAGATACTGGAAATTTTTCGGGAGTATTTGCAAAGCACATCCTGCGTTGAAGTGCTTCCGACGAAATGGGGATATGTTCGGCTGTATTATGAAGAACCTTACTGCGACAGCTTTGAGGCTGTGCTGTGCAGGACGCCGGAAGAATTATTTGAAGTATTGCTGGATCATACGCTTGCCGAGCAGGAATACCGGGTGTCTGAAGCGTCCTTAAAATCAGAGAAGAATGTATCGGAGATATTAAAGGCGACGCGGGATTTTTACATTACAAAGCTGCAAAAAAGCGGGGAATAAAGAAAGAAGCAAGGGCGGCACGGGCCTTTGCTTCTTTCTGTTAGTCCTCCAATGAAAAAGCCTCAAGAAGTTTAAAAATAACGTCTTTTGTGATGGCGTACTGCTTGGGAGAAAGACGTTCCAGCCGTTTGATTAATCCGGATAGATCCGTTTCATTCTTCTCCGTCTGCCCAAACAGGATTTGATCGCTGGAAACGGATAATACCTGGCAGATTTTTTTGAGGGTGGTAAAGGAAATTCCGACCGTCCCCCGTTCAAAGGCAGACACACTTTTCGGTCCCAGTCCAATCAGTTCGGAAAAACGCTCCTGGGTCAGTCCGGCCTTTTCCCGTTCTTCTTTGATCCGCGCGCCGATTTCAATATTAATTTGCTTTTTTTCCTGCATTCATTCAACCTCCTACCATTAGTTTAAGTAATGCCCTGGTTGACGGAAACATATTAATAGATGTATAATTAATCTAATTATTAATTTGACATTACAGCAATCCTTTTAGAAAACAGAGAGGAGTTTGCTGTGAAAGTCATTATATAATGATAAGGATTGTCAGAGATCAAATTTTTTGCTATACTTTATATCCTGATCCATATAGAAAATGTTGCGGGAAGAAGGCAAGAGCAGTGATTGAATTTCTCATCAAAACATGATATACTCTTTTAAAGTTTTATTGCCGGCGTTCTCAACGAATGACCTTCACGAGAGAAACTACAGCTGAGTACCACATAAGAAAGGAATCGTGAGATATGAAACAAGATCACACTGCCGCTGTCGGGTATCTTCCGGAAGAGCGGCCAAGCTTCTTCAAACTGCTGCTGTACGCGATTCAGCAGGTTATTGTTATGTTCCCCGCAACTGTCACCGTTGCTCTTGTGACAGGATTCCAGGTATCGACCACTATCTTTGCGAGCGGACTTGCCACACTTTGCTTTATCCTGATCACAGGACGTAAGATTCCGCTGTATTATGGCTCGAGCTTTGCTTATCTGACTGCCATTGCCAGCATGTGCGCCGCGGAAGGCTTTGAAAAGGTTGACGGCGTCCTGCCTGTTGAAGCGATTCAGTATGCTCAGTTCGGAATTATCATGTCCGGTCTGGTCTCGATTGCGGCCGGTCTTCTGGTTCGTTTTTTCGGAAAGAAGGCGGTGGAGACCATTCTTCCGGCTTCCATTACCGGCCCGGTTGCCATGATTATCGGACTGACGCTGGCAGGCAACGCGCTTAGCGACGCAATCCCTAATGTGGCGGAAGCGACTGCGGAGAACAGCGCATGGGTGATTGTATCATTCGTTACGTTGCTGTCTACGATTCTGTATTCTAAATATCTCAAAGGCTTTCTGGGGCAGCTTCCCCTGCTGCTGGGTGTCCTGACCGGCTGTCTGCTGGCGGGGATATTCAGCGCGGCGGGAATTGCCAATCTCTTCCGCGAGGTTCCTGCGGCGGCGCTGGAGGCTTCTGTCTGGCGTCTGGGCGACGGTTCTGTCTTTGCGGTTCCCGCGTTCTCCCTCCCGAAGGTGTCCTGGTCCGCGGTTGTTGCTATTATGCCAATCGCTATTGCTACGATTCCGGAATCCACTGCTCATATGTACCAGCTTGACATCTATGTCAATGATGTTGCCCGCAGGAAGGGAAAGAAGATGCGTTACAGCCTGACAGACATGCTGGACCGCAATCTGATCGGCGACGGTATCTGCGATATGATCTCAGGCGTAATCGGCGGACCCGCCGGAACCAACTACGGCGAGAACATCAGCACCATGGCAATTACCAGAGTCTTCTCGGTTCCCGTACTGGCTGCGGCCGCAATCATCGCTATGGTGATCAGCTTCTTCACTCCGCTGATCCGGATCATATACGGGATTCCGCTGGCTGTAATCGGAGGTCTGGAGATTTATCTGTTCGGCGCGATTGCCGCGCAGGGAATTGCAATTATGATTGAGAAGAAGGTTGATATGTTCTCGTCCAGGAATATTGCCGTGATTGCATCCATTATGATCATCGGCATCGGCGGCAACTATGCGTTCGGCGGCAATATCCCGCTGTTCGGAATTCAGATCCCCTGTATTGCAGGCGCAGCGATCTTCGGAATTCTGCTCAATCTGCTGCTTGGCATTGGAGAACGCAGACAGAAAAGCGAGAGCGCGGCAAAATAATAAAAATTGAGGTATGATCATGAAGGTATTAATGATTAACGGCAGCCCGCGCAAGTCCGGGAATACTGCGATTGCGCTGAAAGAAATGGAGAAAATATTCGGGGCGGAAGGAGTAGAGACGGAGACCATTCAGGTCGGGAATAAAGATATCCGCGGCTGTATTGCCTGCGGTTCCTGTATGAAGAACGGAGAATGTGTATTCCACGACCTGGTGAATGAAACGGCTTCGAAGCTGAAAGAGGCGGACGGCTTTGTAATCGCAAGCCCCGTATATTATGCCTCTGCCAACGGAACCTTGATCTCCTTCCTGGATCGTCTGTTTTACAGTACCCCGTTTGATAAGACAATGAAGGTAGGAGCAAGCGTGGCTGTGGCGCGTAGAGGAGGTACCTCGGCAACGTTTGATGAGTTAAATAAGTATTTTACGATTTCCGGAATGCCGGTAGCATCCAGCCAGTACTGGAACAGCGTTCACGGGCGCGAGGCAGGAGAAGCGGCGCAGGATGAGGAAGGGCTTCAGACCATGCGCACGCTTGCCAGGAATATGACCTTCCTGATGAAGAGCATTGCGCTTGGAAAAGAGCGCTATGGACTTCCGGAAAAGGAAGCATTTCGGAGAACGAACTTTATCCGGTAAATAGGTTTTGCGGTAATGATACCCTGTGTCTGTCTGAATCATCAGGCAGCGCAGGGTTTTGTCTTCAGGCGTTGTGTCAGGCACAGGAAAGGAATGCGGTTTTATGGAGAAGATTGAAATTAAGCCATATGAGGAACAATATTGGGATCAGATATGCAGAATCCATGATCAGGCACGAAGAATGGAATTAGAATATGCTTCCCTGGCTGTATGTTCTGCCCGAGATGCAGAGGCGGGGAATTGGCCGCAGAATGATTCAGCATGCGCTGGAAACAGAACCCGGGCTGTATTATGTGGAGGTATTGTATGGGAATGAGCCTGCCAGGAAGCTGTATGAATCCTTCGGCTTTGCTGTGAAAGAGATTCTTACGGGACATATGCCGGGGAATGAAGAATTTGAGGTTCGGGTATACAGTATGTATCGTTGAACAGCCCATGTTGACTTATCCGGGAAGAATGCTATAATGGATTCATAGTTCACTGGTTCGCGAGTCTGTCATCTGCAAATCAGGGAAAATGGATTCGAAATCATTTTATTGGGAGGAAACGTATGGCACAGGATAACACACAGCATAACCGGGGCAGGTCATCGAAAAAAAGAAGCAGCGCCGCGCTCCATATGGTAATTTTTATTGTGATCGGATTCATTCTGGGAATCTTTCTGGGAGGGGCGCTGGGAAGCTTCATACCCGACGGGACATCGCCAGGCATAACGTTAATTTACTTTGGTCTGGCATTCCTTGCGATTGTTGCGGCGTGTATGCTTCAGGCGGCAATCCATGAGGCCGGACATCTTGTCTGCGGGCTGATCAGCGGTTACGGCTTCGTATCTTACCGGATCGGAAGCCTGATGTTCCTGAAGAAGGACGGACGGATCAGCCTGAAGAGGTACGCTCTGCCGGGAACCGGCGGGCAGTGTCTGATGGCCCCGCCCGAGCCGTATACGGAGAAGACGCCCTTTGTTCTGTACAATCTGGGAGGAAGTCTGGCCAATCTGATAACGGCAGGAGTCTTTGGCGCGCTGTATTTTATTCCGGGAATCCCTTACGTTCTCCGTATGCTGTTCCTCATCTTCTGTCTGGTCGGAATCGCTCTGGCGCTGCTCAACGGAATTCCCATGCATACGAAGCAGGTTGACAACGACGGCCGGAACGTGCTGGAGCTGAAGAAAAACCGGACGGCGAGGATGTGTTTTCTGGCGCAGATGAAAGCGAATGCTCTGCAGTCTGCCGGAATCCGGCTGAAGGATATGCCGGATGAAGTTGTATTTCTGCCGGATCGGGCAGAGTGGGGGAACAGTCTGTGCGCGTCAAGCGCGGTCTGTGTGATGAGCAGACATATCGACGCAATGAGATTTTCGGAAGCGCAGGCTCTGGGAGAGGATTTGCTTGCGCATGCGGACGGAATGCCGGGTATCTACCGCCAGCTTACAACGCTGGAGGTTCTGTTTTGCGAACTGGTGAATGAGAAGCGTCCGGAACGGATTGAAGAGCTGATGTCAAAGGAATTTCAGCAGTTTCTGAAGGCGGCGGGAGCGCTTTTTAATGTGCCGAGGTTTTGGTACGCGTATGAGCTTCTGTATCACGGGGACAGGGAGGCGGCGGACAGATACAGGCAGAGGTTCGAGAAGACCGCGCAGAACTATCCTTATTCCGGCGAGATAGAAGGGGAAAGAGAGCTGTACGATTATGTGGATACCATATATGAAGAAAGGCAGAAGGCCGCGGAGGCGGCAGAATGAGAGGGCATTATGAAGATGCGGTTCTATGAGCCGGCAAAATGCTGGCAGGAGAGATTCCCCCTTGGGAACGGACGGATCGGCGTGATGGCCGGAGGGGAAACGGATACGATGATTCTCGGTCTGAACGAAGATACTCTGTGGTCGGGCGGACCGGAAGAGGAAGGGACTCGTCCTGGGGAAGGGTACCTTAAGAAGGCGGCAGAGCTGGCGCGGGAGCGCAGATATGACGAAGCGACGGAGTATCTGGAGAAGCAGTATGCGGACAGCAGGAACTGTCAGATGTATCT
>DVNP01000040.1 GCA_018714285.1 Candidatus Caccomorpha excrementavium
CCGTTCTTCTGGTCATGTGGATGTATCTTTCCGCGATTTTCTATCCGGTTACTCTGTTAAGCGGTCCGGTCAGAGTCATTGTAGAGAATAATCCGGTGTATAACTTCATCGCATGCTTCCGCAAATGCATGATATACGGACAGTGGCCGAATTCGGCGGAGCTTCTTAGAATGTTCGGATGGGCGGCTGCGGCGTATCTGGCAGGGATGTTCATCTTCCGGAAGCTGGAAAATAAATTAATGATGCATCTGTGGTAGGAGGTGAGAGAATTACTATGGAGGAGAAGCAGGAATATAACATTGTGGTCGAACATGTCTGTATGGATTTTAAGATGGAGAAGGAGAGGAGCGACAGTCTGAAGGAACGGATTATCCGCGGGCTGCAGGGAAGCCATGAGTATTCTATATTGCATGCCCTGAAGAATATCAGCTTTCGGGTCAGTCCCGGAGAGGTGCTGGGAATCGTAGGCTCGAACGGCTCCGGCAAGAGTACGCTGCTTCGGATTATTGCGGGGGCGCTTAAGCCGAGCAGCGGAAGAGTGGCGGCTGACAGGAAAAAGATACAGCTGCTGACGCTGGGAACGGGCTTTGACAGAGAGCTGACGGCAAAGGAGAATGTATATCTGAACGGTTCTCTGATTGGATACAGCAGAAAATTCCTGGATGAGCACTATGAGCAGATTGTCGCTTTCGCGGAGCTGAACGGTTTCATGAATGAGAAGATTAAGAATTTTTCTTCCGGAATGACGGCAAGGCTCGGTTTTGCGATTGCGACAGCCGGAGATTTTAAGGATATTTTGATTCTGGATGAAGTCTTAAGCGTAGGAGACATGGCGTTCCGTAAAAAAAGCGGCAGGCGGATTCATGAGCTGATTCACGGCGGAGCGACCGTACTGCTGGTTTCCCATTCCATCGACACAATCTTAAGCCATGCAAGCCGCGCAATCTGGTTGGAAAAGGGAGAGCTTAAGGCGGATGGCAGCCCGGATCAGGTCTGCAGGGACTATCGGATCTATATGAACGGCAGGAGCGCTTAGGGACGGCGGGGATGAGTATGCGGCTGAAGCTTGGAGTATATGAAACGTTGGTAAACCGGGTTCCGGATATCAGAGCCCGGTATCAGAGCCTGCGGCGCAGGCATCCGGGCCGGGGCGGCAGGCTCCTTGCCTGGGGAGCGCTTCTTGGCATGAATCTGCAATATCTCTTTGGCAAAGGCGGATATAAGAAAGGGCCGGCATCCGGGCGGCAGGCCGGACTAAAGCGCCCTCCCGCGGGAAGAAGCGAATCCTCCCTGTCTGTCAGAGAAACGCCGGAGCAATTCGCGCAGCGTCTTGCGGCGTATGACGTTATATCCTTTGATGTCTTCGATACACTCATATTACGCGCGGTTTCGGAACCCAAAGATGTGTTCTATTTTGTCGGAGACAGACTGGAATATCTTGATTTTCGCAGACTGAGAAGGGAAGCGGAGGAGGCAGCAAGGCGCGCCAATCGCGCAAAAGGAGGCAGCGGTGAAATTGCGCTGTCGGATATCTATGAGGAGCTTGAGGCGCGGACGGGGATCCCGAAGGAGGAGGGAATGCGCGCGGAACTGGAAGCAGAGAAGACATTCTGTTTTGCGAATCCGTATCTGCTTGAAACAGTCCGTCTTCTGTCCGGAATGGGAAAGAAGATCATTGCGGTTTCGGATATGTATCTGTCTGAGGCAATGATACGTGACCTTGCGGAGCACTGCGGATATTCCGGAATCGAAGCGTATTTTGTCTCATGTGAATACGGCGTGTCAAAGGGGACGGGAGATTTATACGATAGAGTGAAGGAAGCTCTGGGAGAGCAGCTTACCTACATTCATGTCGGAGATCATCCTCAGGCGGATGGAATCCGGGCGAGGGACAGGGGCTTCCATGCAGTTCCTTATCGGAATGTCAATGAAGCCGGAAGTCCGTATCGGGCGGGAGATATGTCGGCTGTTACGGGAAGTATATACCGCGGGATGGTTAACGCGAAGCTGCATAACGGACTGCGCGGATACAGCCGGGAGTATGAGCTTGGATATGTCTATGGAGGAATCCTGACCCTTGGGTATTGTCGTTTTATTCATGAGTATGTCAGAACACACAGGACGGATAAGCTTCTGTTCCTGTCCAGAGACGGCGACATCCTGAATCAGGCTTACGGCATTCTGTATCCGGAGGAGAGGAAAACGGCCGCATATGTACCCTGGTCCCGTCTTGCGGCATTAAAGCTTGGGGCGGCATATTATCAATACGATTATTTTACTTCCTTTCTCTATCACAAGAAGAACGGGCGGGAATCCCTGAACCGGATCTTCATTTCCATGGAGCTGACCGATCTGCTGCCCGGGCTGTGCCGCGAGAGCGGAGGACACCTGAACAAGGATACACTCCTTTCAGACAGTAATATCGCGATTGTGGAAGGGTATCTGAGACGGAACTGGAATTCGGTGCTTCAGCATTATAAGGAACAGTCCGAAGCCGGCAGACAGTATTATTCACAGATTCTAAAAGACTGCAGAAAAGCCTGCGCGGTTGATATCGGATGGGCCGGAAGCGGGGCGGTTATGCTCAATCATATCGTGAACCGCGTCTGGGGACTGAACTGCGAAATTACCGGACTGACGGCAGGGACGAACTCCGCCTTCAATCAATGGCCGAATCGGAGCGAAGCGCAGCTTCATTCTGGAAGGCTTGTCAGCTATCTGTATTCTCAGCAGCATAACAGAGATCTGTGGAGCTATCACGACGATGCGAAGGGCCATAATGTGGTATTCGAGTATCTGATGGGTTCGCCGCAGGGAAGCGTCCGGGGATTTTGCTGGGATGAGAATAAGAAAGAGGTACAAATTGACCGAAAGGAATGTGATATTGACAAACAGACCGTCGCGCAGATTCACAGAGGAATCCTTGACTTCGTAAGGGATTATCCGGATTCTCGGCCGATTAGCGGAAGAGATGTCTATGCGGCTCTGATACCGTTAACAAAGGATCGGAAGCTGATTGAGGGGATCCTTAAGACAATGGAAGTAAATGTATAACATCAACAATTTATTTCGGTTCTGCCGGCGCGGCTGCGGGACCGAGAGAAGCGGACGGCCGGGGCATAAGAGGCGGGCGGCCGGAACCGGCATCGAAAAGCTGCGCAGAAAAGAGGATCAATATGGTAATTGCAGGAATCGTAGCAGGAGGCATCGGCTCAAGAATGGGGCAAAACAGTATGCCGAAACAATTTCTGAAGCTGGCAGGGAAACCAATTGTCATTCATACAATCGAAAAATTTCTGGCAAGTCCGGAGATTGACTACATTGTAGTCGGAGTACATCAGGACTGGCTGCATCTGA
>DVNP01000329.1 GCA_018714285.1 Candidatus Caccomorpha excrementavium
TACAATCCCGCCGATACGAAGGAATACGGATCCAGATAAGCCGGGCCGAAGCCTTTCGCGCAGAATTCCAGCTGAGAAATCAGCCTGACCCGATCGGTACCGCTTTTCGACATACACCGCAGGAAGAAGCTTCCGTCGCCCGAAGCCCGGATGCGGACACGCTGCTTCCCCGGGATCCCTTCCTGCGCGCCGTCCGCCGGCAGCTTCCGTCCGGCTCCCTTCCCCGGACCCTCGGCCGGTCCGTCCGGCAGCTTCTCTACGGACGCGAATCCCACTTCAATCCCGCCGGCATTCACTGCCTTCCAGATAAGCTCCTGATCCTGCGCGTGAAAAGGACGGATCTGCGCTTCCGCCACAATCTCGGGCCGTTCGGGAGTCAGAAGCTGTCCGTCCGCCGCAGAAAGCTCCACCTTGCGGACCGGAATCCGCGATCCATATCCGCAGTTTTCTGCCTGTCTTGTTCCTTCCGGCCATTTTCCCCAAGCCATCTTCCGGTTCCCGATTCCTTCCCGGACAGGACAGCGCTCTGTCTTCAGAAGCACCTCTCCGCCCCGCAGTCCGTCCGCCTCTGCCGTTACTTTAATCCGGCCTTCCTCCGTGAGAGCTCCCACTACCGCCAGAAGCTTCCCGTTAAAGAGCTTTCTGACATTTCCCCGGTACTCATCATAATCCGTGCTGTCTCCGTTATCCAGGCCCATCAGAACACCGCAGCCCTCAACCGTGACCTTGACATAATCCATCGCATTCTCCACCGGATATCCGTACGCGTCAACGGCGCTGATCGTCAGGAAGCAGAGATCCTCCCCGTCCCCTTTCAGAACGGTTCGATCGGCTGACAGAACCAGGGCCGCGCTGTCCTGAAAGGAATGTCTTCCATGCCTTGCAATCTCCCTTCCCTCCCGGTCATACGCCACAGCCAGAATCTCTCCCGGGGTGTAAGGAACCTGCCAGGTCCCTAAAAGCTTCCTTCCGTGCCTATGATCCAGGCTCTGCCGTCCCATGGATCTGCCGTTCACGAACAGCTCCACACTGTCTCCGTTCGTACAGGCTCTTACATCAATCAGCTGTCCCTCATTGAAATCCCAGTAAGGATACAGATGTACCATCGGATTCGTCCTGCAGTCCGTCCACTCCGCCTGGAAGACATAATATGCATCCTTCGGGAACCCTGCCGTATCAACCATTCCGAAATAAGAATTCTTCGTATGATACGGCGTCGGCTCCCCGATATAATCGAATCCCGTCCAGAGGAACTGCCCGAAGGCAAACCCGGCATCTCTGTCGTCCGCAATACAGTCCTCCACGCTCTTCGCGCCCCAGCTTGTCCTGGAATTGCCCAGCGCCGAACACTGCTCATCCTCATCTGCCAGCAAAGACTGTGAAAGCGGAAAATGATAGACGCCCCGGCTGTGTACCAGAGAGCCTGTTTCGCTGCCGTATATCACCCAGTCCGGATGTTCCTCATGATGCTTTTCATAATACTTTTCCCCGTAATTATACCCGGCAAACTTCACCAGGTCCGCGCATTTCTGCGCCCCTTCCCACGGCATATAATTGGATCCAATCGTAATCCCCGCATTTTCCTTTGGATCATGCTCTCTGACGAATCCAATCAGACGCTTCGTAATCAGAAGGCCGCGTTCATCCGCGTGTGTGTCATAGATCTCATTTCCGATTGACCACAGAAGCACACAGGGATGATTCCTGTCCCGCCGGATCCAGGAACGGACGTCTCTGCCCGCCCATTCCGGAAAGAATCTGGCGTAATCATACCGGGTCTTCGGCCGTTCCCACATATCAAAGGCCTCTGACACTACAAGAAATCCCATCTCATCCGCCAGATCCATAAGCTCCGGCGCAGGCATGTTATGAGCGGTGCGCAGAGCGTTCACCCCCATTTTCTTCAAAATCTCAAGTCTTCTGCGCATCGCTTCCTTATGGAACGCGGCGCCAAGGCATCCGAGATCATGATGCTCGCACGTTCCATGAACCTTCACCTGTCTTCCGTTCAGGAAAAAGCCCCTCTCCGGATCAAAATGCTTCCTGCAGAATCCGATTGTGATATCCCTGACATCTGCCGGTTCCGGCGCATCTCCAACATATAATGCGGCCCGCAGCGTATAACAGTCCGGATGCTCAATATCCCATTCCTTCACATCAGGAACCTTTGCCTCTGCGTGATGTACCATAATTCCATCCGCATTCCGGCTTACGGATTCCTTCTCCTGCTTCCATACCACGGGAACCGGCATGAAGCCGCTGTCATACAGCGTATAACGGCAGAGGACTCCGGGTTCCATATGACCGGCGCACTCCGTATCAATCCGAACGGAGTATGTACTTCTCCCTTCATCAGAGGATTCCTCCCATACGGAAGAGACATACGTTCCGTCCATCGGCAGATAAGCTTCCCCGCAGACCTGAATCCACACATTCCGGTATATCCCGGCTCCTGAATACCAGCGGCTGTTCGGAGAGAGGAACCGTACCTGCACCAGCACCTCGTTCTCTCCCTCCTTCAGGTATTCTCCCACGCTGACATCAAAGGCCGAATACCCGTACTTCCAGTCCCCCGCCCTGACCCCGTTCACATAGACGGTACTGTCCATATAGATGCCGTCGAACCTAAGAAACACGCTTTGTCCCGGGCTGCAGCCATACTCCTTTGCCATGAAGCATTTCCTGTACCAGCCCGTGCCGTCCTCATATAAATGACGCACATCCCCGATCAGCCAGTCATGCGGAATAATAACCGGCGAGAATTCCTCTTCCCTGCCCGGGATATCCGCAAGCTCCGTTCCGTGCTCTGTTCTCAGAAAGCTCCAGCCGTCATTCCATAATCTCAGCATAGGCCGTTTCGATTCTCTTAACCGTGAATTCGATGCACTCCCTGCCGGTCAGCTCCCTTGTCCGTTCATCGGGCTGTCCGAAGCCCACGCTGAACCGGAAATTCCCGCCCGGCGAAAGCTTTTTTCCTTCTTCGTCAATCACGGTGAATACATCCGGATCCAGAGGAACCTGAATCTGAACCCTTTCTCCTGCCCCCACACAGACTCTGGCAAATCCGCAGAGTCTTCCGTTCGGTACGGCATACGGCGATTCTGCCTTCACATAAACCTGTACAACATCCTGTACGGGACTGCTGCCCGGATTGAATACACTTACCGTCATACCGGCAGGCTCCGTATTCTCCTGACGGTTCATTTCCTCCGGAGCCGTTCCGTACAGATTCCCTTTAAAGAACACAGCCTCCACTTCGGCAGCTCCGTAAGTCAGGCCATATCCGAACGGATACAGAACCTTTCCCTCGAAATAACGATAGGTTCTTCCTTTCATGGAATAGTCCTCAAAATCCGGAAGCTCGCTGCTGTCCTGATAGAACGTAACCGGAAGCTTTCCGGAGAAAGACAGCTCCCCGAACAGAAGCTTCGCGATGATCCGGCCGCCTCTTGCGCCCGGATACCATGCCTGTATCACTGCCGCCGCATGCTCCTGCGCGTAGCAAAGATCCATGGCGCTTCCGGTCATATTTACTACAATCACCGGCTTCCCCGTCTTAATCACGGCTTCCATCAGTTCTCTCTGGGGCTGCGGAAGCAGCAGATCCGTCTTATCGCCCGATGCGTAGCTGTTGCCGGTATCTCCCTCTTCTCCTTCAAGCGTCTCATCCAGACCCACGCACAGAATAACCACATCACTGCGCTCTGCAACCGCCACGGCTTCCGAAAGCCGATCCTGCCTTAAGGCAAGGCCCTCCACCTTATCCTTATACAGATGGCAGCCATCGGAATAATATACCCGAATATCTTCGCCTGCTTCATCCTCGATTCCCTCCAGAACCGTAATATACCGCGAGGAGGTTCCGTGATAATTGCCAATCAGGGCAGAACGGCTGTCGGCATTCGGCCCGATCACTCCGATTGCCTTCAGGTTCTCCTTCTTCAGCGGCAGAATTCCGTCATTCTTCAGCAGCACAGCGCTCTCCGCCGTAGCCCTGTCCGCCGCCTCAAGATGCTCCCTGCACTCAATCTTTTCATATCCGATTCCGTCATATTCCGTCTTGTCAAACAATCCAAGCAGGAACCTTGTCGTGAACAGCCTCTCCGCCGCCCGCATAATCTCCTCCTCCGTTACCAGCCCGTCCTGATATGCCTTCAGGATATACAGATAGGTATTGCCGCAGTTCAGATCACAGCCCGCCTTCAGCGCCATTGCGGCGGATTCCTCCGCCGAGGAGGTCACCATATGATTCGTATGAAAATCCCTGATTGCCCAGCAGTCAGACACATAATGTCCTTCGAATCCCCATTCGCCTCTTAGGATCTCATCCATCAGAAGTCTGCTTGCGCAGCAGGGCTCCCCGTTGGTACGGTTATACGCGCCCATGACGGCTTCCACGCCCGCCTTCCTTACCAGCTTCTCAAACGCCGGCAGATAGGTTTCCCGCAGATCCTTATTACTCACCTCCGCGTTGAAATGATGACGAAGCGCTTCCGGGCCGGAGTGTACGGCATAATGCTTCGCGCAGGCCGCCGCCTTCATATACTCCCCGTCGCCCTGCAGCCCCTCGACAAACGCCTCGCCCAGCTCTCCCGTCAGATAAGGATCCTCGCCGTAGGTCTCATGTCCTCTTCCCCATCTCGGATCGCGGAAGATATTCACATTGGGAGACCAGAAGGTCAGTCCCTTGTAAATATCATGATCTCCCAGGGCGCCGAGCGTATTATACTTTGCCCTGCCCTCCGTGGCGACCACATCTCCCATCTTCTTTAGCAGCTCCTTATCAAAGGTTGCTGCCATTCCAATTGCCTGCGGGAAGCTGGTAGCCGTGCCGGCTCTCGCTACTCCGTGCAGCCCCTCATTCCACCAGTTATACGCGGGAATCCCGAGTCTCGGGATCGCCGGCGCATCATAACGCAGCTGGGATGCCTTCTCTTCCACCGTCATCCGGCTTACCAGTTCCTTTGCGCGCCTTCTGGCTCTCTCTCTGTCTCTCACTTTTCTATCCTCCACATTCTTAAACTATGCAAATGTCTTCTGTGTTGTCCACCTCTCCATGTTATATTATATCGAATCTTCTCCCCTCTTTCTTGTCACTTCCTGCTAAACGCTTGTCACTTATTGCTCTTTTGAACGCTCCGGCACAATCAGCTCAGTCTGAATCATTGCATATTCCGGCAGCAGTTCCCGCTCCGCCGTCAGATCAAGCCTCGGATCTCCGTCCTCATCAAAATGCACTCTCCGGATCCCGCTGCTGCGCGCCCCGCCGGTTCCGGGTCTCGCGTGATAGGTATTCCAGATGATTCCGTTCTCATCCGTGATATACGCATTATGCCCTGTTCCGTACTCTCCCTCCACGCTTCTTGATGTCAGAATGGGATAATTCCCCTGCTTCCAGTTCGACGCCTCAAGCAGATCAAGCCCTTTCTCAATCCGGAGAATTCCTACCGCATACGATGTATCAACTGCGGCTCCCGAAAAGGTTACATACAGCGTATTTCCCCGGGGAAGGGCGAACGGTCCTTCCACCACAAAGGTATGATTATTCGACCACCCGTAATCCGGCTTAAGCAGCAAGACCGGATCGGTCAGAAGCCTCCTGGGATCCTTCGGATCAATCTTTGCGATATACAGCCATGCCCCAAGATCCTTTGGCAGGAACTGCCTCTGGGACCATATGACATAATACTCGCCCTCCCATTTAAAACAGGTCATATCCAGAGTAATTACCTTCCCCGCTTCACAAAGATCCGTGCCGTCTCTGCGCACAATCCGTTCCGGAGCGGACCAGTCCTCTTTACAGGACGGATTCCCGCCCTCCTTCAGCTCCATGATATGGCTTTCCTCCCAAAAGAATTCCCCCGGAGTGGCCGCGTGGAAAAGATACAGCCTTCCCTCAATCTCATGGAATTCCGGCGCCCAGAGCAGGCCTCCGATTCCCGGATACATGGAACTGTCCAGGATCAGCTTCTCTTCGGCATTCACAAGGCCGGGAATCGTGTCCGCCTCCCGGATATAGAGCGAATGATTCCCGTCCGCGTCATTCGTGGCAATATAATAATATTTGCCGTTCCATCTGCCGATGCAGGGATCCGCCCGGTTGAACGCCACGGGAAAGGGATAGCGATCCTGATGCGCCTGTCCTCTCAGGACATATCGGCCGGGCCTGTCAAAGTCAATGACCGACAGATCCCAGTCAACCGTCATCTCCGCCTTCGTTCCATCGCTGTACAGAGCCAGGGCGCGATACTTCCCAAGCTCTTCCGGATTCGACGCCGTAATACGCTCCGGAAACTCCATTCCGCAGTTAACGGGTACCAACAGCTTTCTTCTCAGGCGTCCGGCCATATCCTCCGGGATCTGAAGGACATTCTGAGGAACCGCGCCTTCTATCGTAAGCTCCTGCGCGCCGGGACCCCCGCACTGTCCCTGCGCGTTTTCCTCCATCAGTCTTTCAGCCTCCTCCTTCGGAATCAGTCCCTTCTCCTGGTACGTTATAAAGTCCTCTGTCAGAAAGAGCAGAAGCCTTCCTTCACTCCCCTCATCCTTCTCTCCATCCTCGTCTCCGCGTTCCGCCAGAACTCCGAAGCCTCCCTCGCGAAAGGCAAAGAGATACGGCTTCCTGAGCGTCTTCGGATTCAGAGAGCCGTCCGCGTTCTCTTCCGCCTTCGCGAACAGCACGCCAGAATTATGATTCAGCGCCTGATACTGAACCCCGTCCTCACTGACTGCAAGATGAAGGCTGAATGCCAGTCTGGGATCATATAAGACTTCATTAATCGGAAGTCGGGTATAAGCTAATAAGTAAGGCATATCTTCACTCCTTTTCAGCCGCCGTATTATGAATTAAAAACAGTCAATAACGTCACTTCCATCTCTTACAAACGCGATGAACTCCGAAAGCCCGGCCTGGCAGGTGATCCATTGTCCTCCGTTTACCCTGGTCTTATCCCGCGTAAAGATCCAGGTTCCCTCCGGCAGATAGACCCTGCGTTCTGTAACGCCCTCTTCATAAATCGGCGCAAATAAAATATCCGCCCCGTAAAAATACTGATCCTCCAGCTCATAGCAGACCGCGTCTTCCGGGAACTCCCAGAACATGGGACGCATAATCGGCGCTCCGGTTTTGTGAGCCTCTTCCATATACCTGCAGGTATAGTCTTTTAAACGCTCTCTTAAGTATATCAGATCCTTCAGAATCGGATAGTTTCTCTCTCCGAAGCACCAGATTACATTGTCGCCGGCGCTGGGCTCAATAATGCCCGGATGGCGATCCTTATGCCAGGACGGACGGTTTCTGGAACCGTGCAGACGCATAACCGGGCAGAATACTCCGAACTGGAACCATCTGACAATCAGCTCCCGGAACGAATCACTCTCAATATCTCCGTTCATGAAGCCTCCGATATCCGAATTCCACCAGGGAATTCCGCACATTCCCATTGACAGTCCGCTCTTAATGCTCATCTTCAGATTCTGGAAGGTAGACGGAATATCTCCGTTCCAGACCAGGGCTCCGAAGCGCTGGCTGCCAGGATACGCCGCCCTTGTCAGAGAAATAATCTCTTCCTCCCCTTCTGATTTCAGGCCGTCATAGAAGAGCTTGCTGTAATAGAACGGATACAGCTGCGCCGTCTGCGCGCCGTTCCCCAGATAATATTTCAGATGCCACGGCTGCTGGGGATGAACCTCCGGTTCTGCCTCATCCAGCCAGAAGTTTTTAATCCCGTACCGGTAATAGTTCTCTTTTACCCTGCTCCAGACGAACTTTCTGGTCTCTGGATTCATGGGATCGATAAAGGTCTGCTGCCCGTAGAAGTCAAAGACGCCGTACTGGCCGTTCTCCGTCCTCACCAGCATATTTGCCTCGCTCATTTCCTGATAATTCTCACTGGCCGGATTAATCGTCGGCCAGATTGACACGACCAGCTGAATTCCCATTTCTTCCAGCTCTCTGCACATTGCCGCAGGATCCGGCCAATACTTCGGATCGAATTTCCATTCTCCCTGCTCGGTCCAGTGGAAGAAATCGATCACAATCGCGTCAATGGGAATTCCCCGTCTCCGATACTCCCTGGCAACCTCAAGCAAATCCTCCTGGCTCTCATAACGAAGCCTGCACTGCCAGAACCCCGCGGCCCAGCGCGGGAATTTCGGCGCATAACCGGTCAGATCGCAATACAGCTTCATCGTTTCGGCCGGCGTATCTCCGGCATAGACAAAATAATCCGCCTGATAAGCGCTGTCCGCCACGAACATGGTATGATTCTTCGTCAGCTCACAGCGCCCCGGCGCCGGATTGTTCCAGAAGAATCCGTATCCGAGAGAGGAATACAGCACCGGAAGGGCAGACTTTGTGTTATAGTGAATAATCTGGCAGGTGCTTCCCTTTCTGTCAAAAATATCCTCCTGCTCCTGTCCCATGCCGTAGAAATGCTCACCCTCATTTGCCTCAAAAATTACCCGAATCTGATAGTGGTCTCCTTCTATATGTACATTTCGATTCGTATAATCTCCTTCGAACTTTGTCTTCAGGATCTGCTTCCCGTCCCGATAAAAAGTAAGGATTCCGCCGTACCACGGATTCCCTGCCTGAATGCATGCGCTCATCCTGCCGTTGCGGATCCATGCCGTCTTCTCATCCCCTTCTATTATGCATTCATCCTGCGACGCGGCCGGCAAAACCGTCCAGTTCTCGTCCAGAATCGATGCGTTCTTCGTGCTGCGGCAGCGGATGCAGTGAGCTCCGTAAGGCTCAAGCACGGTCAGCTCATCCTTTCTCTCAAAAATCAGTCTCTTTTCCTCAATTCGAATCGTTCCCATTCTGTGTCCTCCTTGTTTCGTCACGGCCATTTTCCCGGCCTCGGCTTATGAACCGTAATCACTCTGCTGTTCTCCAGATTCGTAAGCAGCTTCAGCCTTACCTCTCCGGCGCTCTCCGGCTTCGCCAGATAGAAGCTGTATGTTTCAATCAGCGAGAACAGATTCGCCGTCCTTCCCTCAATCTTGAATTCGGTAAAGCCCATAGGCACATACCGCTCCCAGATGGCGTCCGGCGAAATAAACGTACAATAATTCTGAATGGAATAAATATGGTTTCTGTCCCCATATTCACATTTCCACGGAATAACCGGAATCTGCCTGTTCTGCGGATTGCTGCGGTTCCCAAGAATAATTCTCTCATTTCTCGCAATATTCTTATAGTGATCCCCTCTTCTCGGGCACTCGGGAATACACAGCGCGTTAACCAGAAGCTCGCACTTGTCCTTCCTCTCGATTTTCTCAAGAATCTCAAACCGGTTATTCAGGTTATAATCCAGTACAACCAGATTATACTCCTTTTCCAGCTCCCGATTCAACTGATCCGGATCTTTAATTTCCTTGCAGGTAGAGCTGTTGATCCGGTAACCCGGATACTCTTTCCGAATATAATTTTCCAGAATCTCCGACACCACAAGCACCTGATTCATTCCGTTATCCGCGGCCTTCATACAGAAATTACAATAGGGATCCGCAAGATCCTTCTCCTCCAGAAGCGGATTCGTGTAGGTATACCGGATTGGAATTCCCTGGCCGTTAATATTCTTAATCACCTCGGTGACAAACCTCGCGTCGCACTGATCTCCTGCGCTTAAGCGTCCTCCGTTCCACAATGACACTGGAAATTCTCCGAAGAAGGACGCGATCTCAACACCTTCCCTGAAATATTCCGGATGTTTCTTCATCAGGCTCAGAAGAAGCATATTCAGCGGATAATTATACCGCAGTCCGGGCAGATGAAATCTGACAGCCATATAATTCCTCCTTATCTTTAAAAAGGGACAGTGTCCAAAGGACACCATCCCTTCCCTGTTCGTATTCCTCTTATTCTCCTGTCTTACTGATTCGCCTCATCCAGATAGGCCTGCCATGTATTCCGGATTGACTCCGCTGCCTGCGCTACGGTCTGAACGACGCCGTTCTCGTCCGGACTGCCAAGATTCCACAGAATATCGGCGCCCAGATCCAGTCCGGGAATCATGGTGTGATAAGTCACCATACCGTTCTCTACCATTCTCGCAATCGTATAGTCAACGGCCTCCGTATCACGGAAATTGCCATAATAATCGGACTTCCAGTTATCGGAATCCTCGAATCCCGGAACCGGCTCTGTATACAGATTATAGGCGAATGCAAGATTCCATGCCTTCTGCTCGTCATAGCATGCAGGGATTACATAGGGGTTATCGGTGTAACAGTTCGTATAATCATCCGCCTGCGGTCCCATCGGGAAGCAGACAAATCCGAAGTCATCCGTCATCGTCGAATAATCCTGTCCGGCGCGGTACGCCTGGTCAGCCATGAAGGCCGCGCTGCCGTTGACGAATTCCGCAAGGAAGAAATCCCACTCCGAATCCTCCGGCTGCGGCATCTCATACTGGGCCCTCATCTCCACTGCCCAGTTCAGAGCTTCCATTGTCTCGTTCGATTCCAAATCATTGTAATAGGTGCCGTCCTCGTCCAGTCCGATAAATTCGCCGTTGTTGGAATATACCGCCTCTTCCAGGAAGACGGAGCCCTGCTGAACCATTGCGTAGATATCAACGGTTCCGTCATTGTTGATGTCGCGCTGAACCTGGGCGCATACTTCCTCGAACTTATCCCATGTCCACTCGCCGTTCTCCTGCCAGGTATACAGATCCTCCGGATTCACGCCCGCTTCCTCGAGAAGCCTCTTGTTGAAATACATTCCTCCTCTCGGCTCCGGATCAATTCCTCTCATACCATAGATGGCGCCGTCCTTGCTCATCAGTTCATGAATTCCGCTGCGCCACTTCTCCTCCGAGAAATCAAGGCAGTCCAGCGTGGACAGATCATACATCAGTCCGCTGTTCATTGCCGCTACCAGCTCAGCGCCCTGACGAAGAGTGAAAATATAATTCTCGTCGCCGCCGGTCGTCGCATAGTTTAAGAAATCCTCGGGAGTGGAGCCCCAGTCGGAAATCGCCATTTCCTTAATCGTGAAGTTATAGGTCTCCTGAATCCAGTCGCGATACTCCTGCTGCGCTTCCTCATAGGCATTCTCCGGTTCTGTCTCCTCTGAGGAACTCCACCAGTCGCGGATAATAATCTCCATGCCGCCGAGATCATATACCTCTCCGTTCTCGTCCGTTAATACGGTATAGGCGTCCGCCTCTTCTGTGGCAGGCTCTGTCACATCTTCTCCCGCGGCGGAAGCAGTCGTACCCTCCGTCGTCCCTGCCGTCGTCCCCTGCGTCGTATCGTCCTGCGAACCGCATCCCGCGAATCCGACAGCCGTGATCGCCGCCATTGCCATCGCTATCACTCTGGTCATCTTTCTTTTCATATGAATCCTCCTTCTCAAGCTTTGCTTATTCCCGGACGGCGCTTAGCGTACCTCCGTCCCAATCCGGCTCGCCCCATGGCAGGCTCTTGGAATATCTCCTCGGTAACTCTATCATACCGGAATTTTAGCTAAACTTCTTCTTAAATATTGCTAAGTTATCTCTATATATTGCTCGATTTCTTCTTCCATTTTCTTTAATTATTATACAAATTATATATCGCGTTCCATGTAATGCGATTTTTTATTCGTCATATTCTACATTTTGATTCCGGAGCTGCTTAAGGATTCCACAAATCCTTTCTGTGCAAAAAGATACAGGATCAGCAGCGGAACAATCACCATCAGGGTGCCCGTAGATACAATACAATTCGTATATCCGACCGACGCGCCGCCCGCCTGATGCAGCGTATTCATAATATAAGCGCTTAATCTCTCGGCAATCATGTTCAGCTGGGTTGACAGAAGGGTTGTATTCCCGAGGAACATCTTGGAATAGAATCCGTCCGTCCACTGCCACACAAACGCGAACAGAAAGCAGCTCGTCAGAATCGGCTTGGCATCCGGAAGCATGATTTTTAAGAAGGTCCTTAAGGTTCCGCAGCCGTCCACATAAGCCGCTTCCTCAAGCTCCTTCGGGATATTGCGGAAAAACTGGCGTATCATAAAGATATACAGGCCGTTCTTCAGTCCCATGCATCCTGCGCTCATCAGATAATACGGTATCACGGAACCGCGAAGATTCACGGTATCTCCGGTTGTCAGCTGAAACAGCCCAAGAATATCAAAGAACCGGAAATGCAGATGCAGCGAGGTTGATATGGTCTGCGGCGGAATCACAATAATAAAAATAACGCACGCAAACCAGAATTTCTTTAACGGGAAATCAAACCTTGCGAATCCGTATCCGACCAGAGCCGTTACGCTGATCTGCAGCAGCGCAATCGTAAGGGAAATCACCAGCGTATTGCGGAAGGAAGTCCAGTAGCTCATAAACTGCGCCGCAAGCTCATAATTTGCCGTTGTAAAATGCTCCGGAATATTGATTACCATCGCATTATACAGATCCTCCTCTGCCATGAAGCTGATCGAGCTCTTATTCAGGATGGGCTGCAGAATCATGAAGCACATGCCGAATAACAGGATTGCCCTGCATATTTTTACCGCCGCGTTCATCACCGTCTTCTTCAGCAGATACCCCTCCGACATCCGGTTTCTCTCCCAGAAGGATGCATTCTGCAGGGTCAGCTGCTTCTCTGCCTTTGTCTTAGTCATAATAATAAACCCTCCTTGAGATAATAAACGAGCTGACTCCGATAATCACGATTGCGATGGCAAAATAGATCCAGGACATTGCCGACGCAAATCCATAATTAATCTGTGTAATCATCTGCTCACTGATCTTCTCCATG